>JABMPH010000188.1 GCA_013203805.1 Bacteroidota bacterium
GATTGTGTATCTCATCAAATCAATCATAAGTTATAGGTCTGATAGTGAGTTTTATAGAAAGCCATTATGGATTTCTACAATCTATTTTGCGGGAAGTGTATCAATCTTTGTATTTTTCTTTGAAATAATTGAAGTCATTCCAAAAATTATTAGAACCAATCTATACATAAGTATAGTAGTATTTCTAGTAGCATATTATCTATCACGCGTACAAATCCAAAAGTAAAATTGAACTTTCCTATTGCCCTGCTATTCTAAATTAGAATTGGAAAAATAGTAGCAATATTGCATCAACAATTACAGAAAGTATTATTTTAATTTAGTTTATACAATTTTCAAACAATAGAATTCTAGCAAGAATTACACTAAATACCGACTAAATTATCACTAAAAACAATATTTAATTTAATTTTAAACTAGTTCTTTGATTGGTATGATTACGGGGCGAGGATGTATGATCCGGCGCTGGGCAGATGGCATGTGCAAGATAATTTCTCCGAATTTAACCCTTCTTTTAGCCCCTATAATTATGTTCAAGATAATCCTTTAAGATACATAGATCCAGATGGTAATTCGTTTTGGGAGAGCAAAGAAATTAGGAATGCAAGATATGTAGCTAAGGAAACCGGAGGTGAGTTTCATCGATGGAAAAGTGAAGATGGCACTAAGCATTTCTCAATTACGTCTACGAGTTATGAAGCTGAAAATCCTGAAGGAGATGTTGTAATTAAGAGTATCGAATTTACAAAAGAGAAAAAGGAAGATTGGAAATTGAAAAATGGGATTCCTTATTATGGATCTAATGAAAAAGGTGGCGAATCTGGATTGTCTTCAGAAGATAAGGAGGAAGGAGTTGATATGAGCGAATTTGGCATATCTCCTTTGGGTTTGGGGAATTTATTTGATCTGTGTAAAAAGATTGGAATTAAAGGAATAGAAAACAACGATAACTCTAAGAATTTATCGAATGATCAAAATAATGAAACCAAGGAAGATTCAGTAGTAATTCGAATTTTTCATGATGATGGTCAATATACAATTTCAAAGAAGATAAAAGTGCCAAAAAATGACCTTAATAAATATGAAAATATTAGAGATAGGAGAAAAAGATAATTTTTGAAATGATGAAAAACGCACTAATATTATTAATTGTTATTACCTTATTCTCCTGTAAAGCAGAGAAATATAAGATTGAAAAATATGAAAATGGTAATATTAAGAAAAGATATATCCTACAGGATGGAAAGCAAAATGGCATCTGTTATGAATATTATGAAACCGGAGATTTAAAATATGTGAATACATGGAAAAGTGGTAAAAAGGTTGATGAACAATTAGGTTTTTATTTCGATGGTAAAATTAAAGAGAAAAGTAGTTTTAAAAATGGGTTATATGACGGACCTAGAGTCATTTATGATGAAGATGGTAATATTATTGAAAAAGGAAATTTTGAGGATGGATTAAAGTTTGGTTATTTCTCAAAATATCATAAGAATTATCTTTATCAAATGGTACAATATATCATTGTAGATTCCACGTCAATAATAAATCAATATTGGAATTTTGATGAGTCAGGGAATCTAATTAGAAATATGAGTAATTATTACTCATTAAAAGTTGAAACCGACTCAATATCTGTTAATAAAGAAATTGAAATTGAAATTTATTTACCTTCTCCATTCTATGGAAAAGGTCAAACAGAAATAAATATTGGTGCTTTTGACTATAACTTTCATCTAATAGACAGTACAAATTACAAAGTATTTCCAGTATTTGAATTAAAGGCTACTATTCCAATTAAATTCGATCAAAAGGGAGAGCAATTTTTAAGGGGACTTATTAAAAACTATCAATATATAGATAGTACTCAATCTGAAATGGAATTTAGAATACAATATTTTGAGAAATTATTTTTTGTTTATTGATATCAATTAAAATATATTCCATTAATTCTACTAAAATTGATTGGTATGATTACGGCTTCCGATTTTATGATCCGGCAATCGGTAGGTTCCCTAGCCTGGATCCATTAGCAGATAGATTTGCTCATGTATCTCCTTACAATTATGCTGAGAACCGCCCAATAGACGGTATTGATTTGTGGGGTTTGCAATGGGTAGGAAATACTGCTATAATGGTTGATGCCCAGAAAGGAAATTCTAGTAGTTTTTCTGGAAAAGATTATATGAATGCAGTTGTTAAA
>JABMPH010000189.1 GCA_013203805.1 Bacteroidota bacterium
CAAAGCCACATGTAGCATATTTGCAAATTAAAGTTAGTAACTAAGTATACACCTCAATAGAAATAATAGAAGAAAGAGCAAGGGAATTGCTAGGTGAAAACAAACATTGGTGGGACTTAATCCGGGCACACAAAGTTGCTGAATATGTACCTAGGTTTATGGCGGAAAGAGGAGATGATTCTTCCAATGCAAGTATTTGGGATTTTTATTATTGGCCAATTGCCGAAAGTGTAATGCTTAAAAATGATAAACTTGTACAATCGCCAGGTTATAATTAATTAAAAAATGAAAAAGATGAAAAAGATAATATTTGCAATATTTTCAGTACTTATCCTGTCATTAGTTGCATGCGATAAAGATTATGAGACTGAGGGAGCTCCCACAATGGATGATGCAAGGGTAATCCGTGTATCCATTGACGTTCGGGATGTGCATTATGATGATCAAAGGACTTTTTATAACCATGATGCCAAAGAAGTTATAGTCCAGGTTCTTCCGGGCAAGGATTGGACAACTTTAAAAGTGTTTGTTACTCCTTCGTTGTTCTCAACCATGAGCCCTGATGGAGGACAAACTGACGACTGGTCTTCCGGCTCAAAATCTTATACCATTAAGTCAGGAGACGGTTCAGCTACCAATACTTATACAGTAAAAATTGTAGAAGTTGAAGCTTTTGGGAATAACCACCCATGGGGATAAAATTTTGCAGTTAATGTGATATACATTAGTTTAAAACAGGAGATTACGAAAGTTCTCTCCTGTTTGCCTTTGTAGTACTAAGATAAAATTTAATGACATAGGGAATGAGGATACTTTTAATCATATTTCGTATTTTACAGAATAATTACAAGGGGCAAAAATGCTTCCAAAAATCAACTAATTCATAAAATTCGAAATTTTATTCATATATTATAAGCTTAATATAAACAGTATGATATGAAAAACTTCGCACTATTATTTGCATTTATTTTATTATTAATGTCGTGCTCACAAAACAAAACTGCATTTATTGATGTGGGAATTATAATCAAAGAGTATGAAGGATTAAAAGCTTTGGATAAAGAAATAAAAGATGAACAAGATAAATTAAGGAAAGAGATAGAAAGCTTAATTGAGCCATATCAGGTAAAAGTAGATGCATATTATAAAAACATTGGAAAAATGTCGGCTGCTAACAAGACTGCAACTGAACAGGCTCTACAACAAGAACAGAAAGCAATTGAAGCTCAACAGGAAAAATTCATACAACAGTTTGAAAAACAAAGGCTGGATGGCCTTGAAATCATAAATAAAGAGATAGCCGAATTCGTTGAAGGTTATGCGAAATCAAAAGGACTTAATATGGTTTTAGCAACGGCTGGTACCGAAACGGTAATTTATGGAGATGATAAACTGGATATTACCCAGGAGGTGTTGACTGAATTAAACAGGTTATTTGAAGAAGAAAGATAATATTGCAGTTCTTTTCCAATTTACAGTTTTTGAATGTATGCATTTTAAGGTACCATACTCCAGGTACACATAACGTTTTTGATTCTAACTGGCATCTTCTTTCATGTTATTCACACCAAAAAATAGTAGCCATGGGTACATCTAAATATATAATTCTATTGTTGTTTATTTTGAATTTGTCGTGTTCAAATAATAACAACAAACCTACTCCATCCAATGAGAAAAAGGGAAAAGAGTATTTCCTTAATCTTACCGATCCGCGGAATACCAACCTTTATTTTACCAATAAGGTATTAGAAACCGAAGAACAAAACTACGTGACCTATGAATCAATGTACAATGGAAGTGGAGTTGCAATTGGAGACATTAATAATGATGGGCTACCTGATATTTTTCTTGGGGGAAATTCGGTTTTTGATAAATTATACCTGAATAAAGGGGATTTGAAATTTGAAGATATCAGTAAAAATTCTGGTATCAGTGGTATTCATACCGGTTGGACCACAGGAATAAACATGGTAGATATCAATTCTGATGGTTTTCTGGATATATATGTTTGCAGGGGTGGTCCATTAAAAAATGAGTCTGATAGGAAGAATAAGTTATTTATTAATAACGGCGACCTGACATTTAGAGAATCTGCGAAGGAATATGGTCTTGACAATCCGAACCATTCTATTCAAACAGCCTTTTTCGATTACGATCTTGATGGTGATTTAGATATGTATTTAATGAACCAGCCACCCCCAAGTCATCATCTGAAAGAAGTAAGGTATAAAAAGTTGCGTGCCGATATTGAAAGCGGCAAGCTAAAGACAGATAATTTTTATGAAAATATTGGAAACAGATTTGTAGAAAAATCAGCAAAAGCAGGATTAACCAATTTTGGATATCGACTGGGAATTGCCGTTGGAGATATAAATCAGGATGGTTATCCGGATTTATATATTTGTGGCGATTATGATGATCCCGACCTTTTGTATATAAATTCTGGAAATAAAAGTTTTACAAACACCATATACGATCAAATAGGCCATATTTCTTTAAGTAGCATGGGAACTGAAATGTCGGATATCAACAACGATGGTTTATTGGATATTTTCGTGGTTGAAATGGCAATGGACGATCATATCCGATCCAAAGTGGAGATGCTACCCATGAATACATCAAGGTTTCGTGGCCTGGTAAAATATGGATTTCATTACCAATACATGCTAAATACATTGCAATAAAACAATGGCAATGGCACTTTTAGCGAAATAGCACAACTTGCCGGAATAGCAAAATCTGACTGGAGCTGGGCACCACTGTTTTTCGATATTGATAATGATGGAATGAAAGATTTGTTTATTTCAAATGGCGTTAAACGTCAGTTTATGTTCGGCGATTTTACAGAGTCAATGCAAAAGAAATCAAAGGAATTAAACAGGGATTTAAACATTTCTGAAATTAACGAATTATCCATAACAGGAGTAACTCCCAATACTGTTTACCGATATTTAGGTGACTATAAATATAAAAAGACTTCAGACCTTTGGATGGATGAATTTAATTTTAATTCAAATGGCATAGCTTACGGCGACCTGGATAATGACGGAGATTTGGATCTTGTCACCAACAATATGGATGATAATGTTTCATTATATGAAAGTAAATCGGCAAATGGGTTAGGTGGTAATTTCATAAAGCTCACATTAATTGGCCCTGAAAAAAACAGGTTTGCAATAGGATCTAAAATAAAAATAAAAAAAGGCAGTGAAATTCTTTATCAGGAACTACACAACGCAAAGGGGTATTTATCGTCCGTGGATCATTCCATAATTTTTGGATTAGGAGAAATGGACACTGTTCCGAAAATCGAAATTATTTGGCCCGATGGAAAATCAACTTTTATTGAGAATCTTCCAGCCAACAATATGTATTCTTTTAGTTACGATGAAGCAATCAAAACTAAAAATTCAGACAACGTTACAGTTGAGCCTTCTTTCAGGCAAATAACTTCCAATGAAATTGGGATTACCTACCAACACACAGAAAATTCGTTTGACGATTTTGAAAATCAGATTCTTTTGCCCTATAGCCAATCTCATAATGGTCCGTTTATTTCAAAGGCTGATGTAAATAACGATGGGCTGGAAGATTTTTTTGTTGGCGGAGCTGCAAATCAAAGTGGTGAACTTTATATCCAAAATTCTTCAGGGAAATTCAACAAACAAAACGGGCCTTGGAGTAATGATAATTCTTATGAAGACCTGGAATCCTTGTTTTTTGATTTTGATAATGATGGTGACCAGGATTTATATGTGGTTAGTGGCGGCAGTGAATTCCCAGCCGGCAACGAAATGTTTCAGGACAGATTGTATGCTAATGATGGGAAAGGCTATTTTAGTAAAACAACAAATGCATTGCCTCCCATTTTTACAAGCGGGCAAAGTGTAAAAGTTAATGATATTGATAAAGATGGTGATCTGGATATTTTTATTGGTGGAAGAATTGTTCCCGATAAATATCCTTACAGTCCAAATTCACATTTATTGCTCAATGAAAATGGGAGTTTTGTTGACGTCACCAACAAAAATGCCCCGGATATAGAACAAATTGGGATGGTTACTGATGCTATTTTTGTTGATTATGATCAGGATGGTGACAATGATTTGATAGTTGTTGGTGAATGGACTCCTATCCAGTTCCTGGAAAATGAAAATGGGGTATTCGAAAAGATTTCTGTTTCGGGTCTGGAAAATTCTGTAGGACTTTGGTTTAGCATTGCAGCCAATGATATTGACAAGGATGGTGATTTAGATCTATTTGTTGGAAATTTAGGATCTAATTCAAAATTCCATGTGGGTAATGGGAAATCCTTTCATATTTATTGCGATGATTTTGACCAATCGGGAACTTTTGATATTGTACTGTCCAATACATACAAAAACGAACTTGTCCCCGTAAGAGGCCGTGAATGCTCTTCTCAACAAATGCCTTTTATCGCTAAAAAATTTCCTAGTTTTCAATCTTTTGCAGAAGCTAATCTTACGGAGATATATGGACAGGAAAAATTAAATAATGCATTACATTATGAAGCTGACTTGTTGGAAAGTATTTTTATAGAGAATCAAGGTGATGGTAAATTCGAAATTAAAAAATTACCTATTGAAGCGCAATTCTCGCCAATACAAGACTTTGAATTTTTAGATATTGATAAAGATGGGGTAAATGAAATCTTATCAGTTGGCAACATTTATAATACAGAGGTTGAAACCTCCAGGTTAGATGCATCCTATGGATGCGTCCTTAAATACGGGGAAGATAAATTTTCTATCATAAACTCAAAATTATCCGGGCTTAGCAGCAAAGGTGATGCCAGAGATATTTGTGTAATAAAAAAAGGAAATAATCTCCTATTATTGGTAGCCCGTAACAATGAGGCACTAAATATTTTTGAATTATAAAATGAATAATATGAAAAAGGAGCTAATATATTTCTGTTCCTGGTTTTAATGCATGTTATTTCCTGTTATTCTGAATGCACAGGAATATAAAGCTACTTTTACAGATGTAACCCAACAAGCCGGGATTGATTTCCGGTATACATTTGGTGATTATACCTATGAGAATATTCAGGAAAGTAACGGTTCCGGGATAACAGTATTGGACTACAACGGTGACCATCACCTTGATTTATATATCCTGAATGGGACTTACATTAAAGGCATATATGATACTGAAGGATAAGTGTTTAAAGGTACTCACAAAGTTTTATAATAAATTTATAAAAAGATCTATAACATTTTTAGATTACTGCTATGAAAATTACACATGCTTTTTTATTATTGGGACTCTATTCCTTCCTTCTAATTAGTTGCGGAAATAATCAAAATAAAAGCAAGCAAAAAGCATTGGATATGATAACAATCAGAACCCTTGGACTTGCATATCTTGAAGAGAAAAAACTGGAGGAGGCAGAAGCTGAGTTCCTCAAACTTATTGATATTGCACCAAAAGAAAAACTTGGTTATGCTAATTTAGGACTAGTTTACTTGAGAATGGGTAAGTTTCAGGAAGCAGAGGAACGGATTAGAAAAGCTATTAAGATTGAGCCTAAAGATCCGGATATCAGGTTAATTTTGGCTAAAGTGCATCAAATGAACAGTGATAGGGAAAGTTCTATTTCAGAACTTAAAGAATCACTTCGAATTTCCCCGGGGCATATAAAAACATTGTATAATCTTTCTGAGCTTTATTCAACAGAATCAGATGAAGAATCGCAAAAACAGAGGGAACAGTACACTGTGAAAGTTGTTGAAAATGCACCTGATAATATAGTGCCACGCCTTAATTTAATCGAAATTCTGATTCGAAAGGGTAATTCTGATCAGGCATTGGAGCAGATAGAAGAAATAAGCAAACTATTTCCTGAATTTCCGAAAGAAGCAATTGAGTATTACGACAATACACTCAGAGCTCTGCAATTATCAGACAATGATAAGGCAATTACCTCATTCAGAATATTTCATAATTATTTAAAGGTTACGTCTCCTTATCAGTCTGGCATTCTCGAATTGAAGGGACCAGGAGGCTCCCTGATCGGATTCCCCGTGATTACTTTTGATCAACAAACTTCCTCTCAATTTAATGAATGGGAATCGGTTCTTGATGCCATCAAATTTACTGATATTACTACCTCTTCAGGTTTGGATATAATTCCTTCATCAAAAACTGGAGAAAATGGTGCACACGTTACCGTATGCGACTATGACGGAGATGGAGATATGGATATTTATGCGGGTAGTTTTGATTCTCAATCCGCAACTTATGAACATTTTTTATTCAGAAATGATATGGGGAAATTTGTGGATGTTTCAAATGAAGCCGGTATTCGACATTCAGGGATTGAATCCTCTGCTATTTTTGCTGATTATGATAACGATGGATATATTGACCTGTATATTTCAAAAGAGGGATTAAATATCTTATATAAAAATGCAGGTGACGGTACTTTTAGTAATGTTACCAATGATGCAAAACTTGATATCGAAACGGAAGGTATTATGTCTTTGTTTTTTGATTTAGACCACGATGGAGACCTGGATTTATTTGAAGCTACTTCTTCGTCAAATGTGCTTTTTCGGAATAATTCGGACGGATCATTTTTGGAGAAAACTGAGAAAATGAACTTAGATGGAGGAAATTCATTAACAAGAGATGCAGCATTTGGCGATTTTGACAATGATGGTGATATTGACCTTTTTATTGTTAATGAAAATTCGAGCAACATTTTTTATTCAAATCAGAGACAAGGGGTTTTTAAGGATAAAACCAGTGAGTTTAATTTGAAGCCGGGAGGCTCAAGTGCAGTAACCGTTGGTGACTATGATAATGATGGATTTTTAGACATTTTTGTCACTTCATTTAATGGTGGAG
>JABMPH010000190.1 GCA_013203805.1 Bacteroidota bacterium
CCTTGTGGAAGAAGTAGGATTTTCACATTCATCCCCTCCTCCAAAATCAAATCGATTCCTCGCAACGACGCTTTTATACCTGCCTCATCGCCATCGTAAATAATGGTAATATTTGGAGTAAACCGTTTTACCATTCGAATCTGGTCGGGTGTCAGCGCAGTTCCCGAAGAAGCCACAACATTTTCAATTCCAGCCTGATGCATGGAAAGCACATCGGTATAACCTTCAACCAAATAACATCTGTCGGTTTTAGAAATTTCTCGTTTTGCCTGAAAAATTCCGTACAAAACCCTGCTTTTGTGGTAAATATCCGACTCTGGAGAATTGAGGTATTTAGCCGTTTTTTTATCTTCTTTTAAAATTCGTCCGCCAAATGCAATTACTCGCCCAGCCAAATTATGAATAGGAAACATCACCCTCCCCGCAAACCGGTCGCGTTGCCAATCGTCGCGTATTATGGAAAGGCCGGTTTTTTCGAGAAAATCAATTTTATACCCCTCTCTTTGTGCAGCCTCCGTAAACGGTGTTTTACCGTCCGGAGCAAAACCAACTTCAAACTTTTTGAGAATATCATCGCGAAAGCTTCGTTCCCTGAAATAACTCAATCCAATGGTTCGACCTTCATTCTCTTCCCACAAATAGCGTGTGAAAAATTTCTGTGCATACGACGAAACAATCATCATACTTTCGCGATCGTCCTTTTGCTGTTTCTGCTCCTCAGACTCCTCTTTCTCTTCAACCTCAATGTTGAATTTTTTTGCCAACCACTTTAAAGCTTCCGGATAGGTCAGATTCTCATGTTCCATAATGAAATTCACAGAGTTACCTCCTTTCCCACATCCAAAACATTTAAAAATTCCCTTTGCCGGCGAAACCGTAAACGATGGTGTTTTTTCGTTATGAAACGGGCACAAACCCAACTGGTTAACCCCTCTTTTACGAAGCGTCACAAAATCGGAAACTACTTCCGAAATCTCTGCCGCATCTATTATCCGCTCAATTGTACTGTGGTCGATCATTGCTGCAAATGTAAGTATTTTGGACGGAGAAAATTCCTCAATTACAATATCAGCAAAAATCAGTTACTACTTTTAACAGGTTTGTTGAAAAACTTAAAATATGACGATTAATAAACTGACATAAAAGCAATTGTTGTAACCCATTTTCATTTACAAAATAAACTTTGTGAAACAGAATACCCTTGCTCAGAAACTTGATTTAAATTGTTTATTAAAGACCATTTAGTAAATTTGTCGAATAATTTACCTTATAACAAAAACATGAAAATGCACAATTTTACGGTTAACCCAATTTTATACCTTTTGTTTGGATTCCTTTTATTTGCAGGAAATTTGCGGGGGCAGAATGAGTTACTTTCTAATAGCGGCACATTTGCTGATAAAATTGCAACCACAACTAAATCAACTGCGGTTACAGTTTCACTAAATGTTACAAACATCAATAAGGTTTTAGCAGTAGCCAGTTTTGAGACAAAGTATTATAGTACTGCCAATGAAAGAACTGCCTCATTGAACATCAAATATAATGGAAATGCAACATCAAGTGAAACAGTTATTCGTACCCTAACAAAAACAAGTGGATTAGATAAAGGAATTGGAACCATCGTTTATATATTTGATGTAAGCGGACAAACGGGAAGTCAGGATTTTTTATTGGAACATCAATCTTCAGTTAATCAAGGTATTCAAACTACGGGAACCCTATCGTTAGTTGGTTTAACATCCAATCCTGCAGGAACGCCGATTCAACTAAATAATGATTTGAAAACTATAACTACAGCAGTAACTGCTCCAGCGTCTTATACTGCAGTTACCGGATTAACTACTTCCGCTATTATATTGGATGGTCCTGGAAGTATTTATGTTTCAGCATCTGTTAATTCTTATGCTTCTTTTGCACCAGCCAGCGGAAGCTGGAAGTTACAGTATTCGCCGGATAATTCGAGCTGGATTGATGTAGGTACAGCAGTTTCTCGCTCTATGGCAGCTACAAATAAGTACGGAGCAATTAGTTTGGCTTGGGTTGAAACTAATTTACTTGCAGGGAGTCACTATTTTCAGTTGGTTCATCAATCTGTTTCGGGCACAGTACAAACCACAAATACAAGCCTTGTTGCTTGTGCTCTTGGTTATACAAGAAGTGGCATTTATTATGAATTCCCAGGTTTTAGCATTAGCCAATCTGGAACAGCCACAAACGCAACAACGGGATTTACTAATGTTTTAGATATTTCTGGAAACCCTACATATAACAATACAGGGATATTTTTACAATCTCAATTTGTTATGAGTGCTTCTGCATTATCCGATGCACCTTCATTTAAATTAGTTATAGATAATTCAATTTTTGACGGTCAACCCCAACAAAGGTATATTGCAGATGCTAGTGATACTGGAAGTGGAGGTATTGTAGGAATTGCTTCAGGCTTACAAGCCGGAACAACTTATTCATTTTCTCTACAGCATCAATCAACTGGTGTTTCTCTTAATACATCTCAAAGTGTTCTTTGTGGGTTTCAATTAACAGATGTAGTATCTAAGAGTTGGACTGGAGGTACAACTGATTGGAACACTGGGAGTAATTGGTCCGACGGATCAATTCCAACTTCTACAAATAATGCTTATATAAACACTGGAACTTCAATAATTGCGCCTACTACATCAGCAAGTTGTTATAATTTAAATGTAAGTGGAGGAAGTTTAACCATAAATTCGGATGCTTCAAACAACGGCTCTTTAATTGTAAATGGTGCTTCAACTGGGAATGTTACTTATAACCGTTATGTGACCAGTACAGACTGGCACCTGATTTCGTCTCCTGTTGGCGGTCAGGATATTAATGCACTTGTTGTAACTAATGTAGCTACCAATGCAGTTGCTGCAATCAATCCAAAATATGGACTTGCACCATATAATAATACAACACCGGGCTGGGCCCATTATACAACCAGCAATATTGGCAGTGCAGGTAATTTTATAGCCGGACAAGGCTACGAAATTTTGCGCACCAGCGACGGTACCGTTGCTTTTACAGGTACAATAGCCACAGAAACTGTTAATATTGGAATTACGACCCCTGTTTCACCTGGTAATCCCTGGAATCTGGTTGGTAACCCTTTCCCTTCGGCTATCTGTGCTAATACACCAGCATCGACAGCTACATCAGCCACAGAAAACCTTGTTTTAAAAAATACAGCTGCACTTGATGCTGGTGCTTACCAAGCAATTTATGTTTGGGATGCCAATGCCGGTACTCCCGCTTACATAACTGTGAATCAATCATCCGGAGCAACATACATTGCCCCCGGACAATCTTTCTTTGTTTATTCTGCAACTGGTGGAGGGAAAAGTGTTGATTTTACCGAAGCCATGCAAACCCATCAAACAGGAGATATTTTTAAAAGTGGAGAAATTGAAACTCCGGCTATAAAATTAATTGCAGAACGTTCAGAAGGATCGACTAGTACAAACATCAAATACATAGATAACATGACCACCGGACTTGACCCAGGATATGATGCCGGACGTTTTTCGGGTGGCAACAATAGTTTTGCAGTTTATACCCATTTGGTTGGAGATGAAACCAATTTAGTTGACTTTGATATTCAGTGTTTGCCAGGGGGTGAGTATGATCATATTATTCCTGTTGGATTAAATGCTCCGGAAAATACAGAGGTTGTATTCAGAGCCGAAACAATAAATCTTCCATTAAATGTTCCGGTTTACCTCGAAGA
>JABMPH010000191.1 GCA_013203805.1 Bacteroidota bacterium
ATTGCGATTTACCAGGTATAGTGTATAACCGCTTGTTGCCAACTGGCCGTTATTCAATTCCTTTGTTATTATCTAATTTCTTTGCATTTAATTTAGTTACAATTTTCTTACCTGACTTTTCTTCAATCTCTCGTCGAGTATTTCCTGCAATAGTGCCGCCTTGTTTCGCAATTCGTTTACTATCATTAAATGTTTTTGGGTTCTTTTCTTTTGAAATTTCAGTTGTTGTTGCCTCTGCTAACATATTGAGAACCAGTTCAAGATTTGTCATATGATCTCTTAAGTTCTCCTTTTTTAATTCTTTTAATTTTTTATATTTTTTTGTTGTAAATCCACTCCAAGCTTTTGTTATCTCGTCAGTCAATATGGCGAAATCTTGACCTTTTTTTACGCCTCTTGTTTCCCATTCGTCAGTCAATTCTTTTCTTACCTCTATGCTCTTTAGTCTTTGATTAATCCATTCCTTACTGTATCCCTTTCGCTGATACGTATCCATTAATCTCTCGATCCCAATTTCCGGATCCTCTATTTCATCAACCCTATCACTTCCAACTTTTGCCAACCAAATCTTAAAGGGTTCTGCCTTAGGCGACGGTATGCTTTGAATTAATCTAAAAAGTTGTTGTGTGTCTGCAACATCAGTCATTCGCATCTTCCCATCAGCAGCGATCATTTTCAAAGCGTGACAATTCGTCACGGTTTCATTTCCTTCCTGCTTCAATCGTTGCTTTAATTTTCTCCAATACGATTGTGGGTTAACGCTTCCGCTTAATATACCCACAACATCAACTATTGAGAAATACCATTTCTCTTGGTCGTCATTCCAATGTGTGCGAATTTGTTTTTGATCAAATACTTTTATTGCAGATTCCTTTGTCATGAATTGATTTGTTTAGAAATCAAATTTAAATTATTAATTAATTGAAGCAAAGATATAATCAATGTTTAGTTTTGAGTTAGGTCGTGATTCTTTAGCCGGCTTGTTGGCAACGTTCGCGGTATGCACTGTACCGGCGTACGGAGGGTTGTTTTTGGGTTTTAAGTTTAAGCTAATTTATAAAAAATATTTCTCTATTGCGATTTATTAGGTATAGTGTATAACCGCTTGTTGGGCATAGTTATAAGCATTTTAATAAAGCCTCTCGTAAATCTTTTGCAGTAGTTTTCTCAAGATTTAATTCAATAGTTTGATTTTTGCTTATTGTAATTTCTTTTAAGTCATAATATGGCTTCCCCTTTTTATAGGCTGTTGCTATAATTATTGCCTTATTTTCTATAGGTAGATTAACTTTTGAAGTTATGGATTTGCCAAAAACAAATTGATTGTGATTATTTTTGAATGCATCAATTGAACTCTGAAGATCAACAAACACTAATCTTATGTAAGTATTTTGAAAATCAGAATTATTGTTAACCAATACTGCAAGTTCAACTTCCACAGTCTCATTTTGTTCAATGAATCTGTCAATATTTATCCAGCCAATATTATTTGTCTCAAACACATAATAAAGCTCTTCCTCTATCGAATTATATTCTTGGTAAAGACTATCATAATATTGCTTTAAGCTATCAACATATTGTGGGATACCCCTACCAATAATTCCTAATGAAATAGCCATGTATCTAGCTCTCTGCATACCCAAACTGTCAATGAAAGATTCAGGCACAGTTCCAAATGCTACAGGATCTGGATTATTTAATAATGCAACAGGATTTTGCCAATTTATAGTATCATTTAAAACTACACCATTAAACATTTTCATCTGCATATTTATTTCCTTTGCGGGAACAACAATTCCAATTCTTCCGTTATCAATCAAACATAATTGTTTATCTTCCTGCTGAACATTTATATAGAACATACCAGCTGTTTCTAGTAACTTTCCATTAGATGTAGTAGTAAGACCTGAAAGAACTAAATCATTTTCTGTAACAATTTCCTTGAATTCTACCTCAACTTTTCCATGTACAATTTCTCCATTACAATAATGAAACGAATTCTTATAAATTTTGAGCAAAGTGCCTTTTCTTCCAACTAAAACAGTGTCGGATTCAGAATTGATTATGAATGTTTGAGATTCAATATTATTAACACTAAGAGGGTTTTTGCCATCGTATTTTGGATATATGTATAGCGTATTATAAATTAAATAAAAACCGATGATGATAAGAACTGCTAAAGAAATCCGAAATATGATACGTTTCATTGGATTATGTTTTTATTTAAAGTGAATTGCTTTTCTATGCGATAGTTCTCTCAATAATTATGCCCAACGTTCGCGGTATGCACTGTACCGATGAACGGAGGATGGTTTTTGGATTTTAGTTAAAAGCTAATTTATAAATAATTTTTCTCTATTGCGATTTTTTAGGTATAGTGTATAACCGCTTGTTGGCAATTGGGCATTATCTGAATAATTTTATATAATTATCAAAAACATACATTCTACTTCTTTGCCCTCCTGTCATTTCTTTTAGGATATTCAGTTTTTCCAGGTCCGAGATCAATTTGTAGGATGATGGCATAGAAATAGAAACAATTTCACTAACCTTATCAGCTGCGATTATGGGCCGATTATATAAATAGTCTACAACTTTTTTGGCTTTTACTGCTCTACTTCCTAGTTTTTGAATATCTGTATCTGTCTGCTTTTGCAATTGCAGAATATTATCAAAAGTGTTAATTCCATTTTTTGCAGTTTCGATTACTCCAACTAGAAAAAATTTATACCACTGTTCTAAATCATTCTTTTCTCTAACTACAGTTAAGTTATCATAATATAATTTTCTATTCTTCTCAAAGAAGTCTGATAAATACAAAACAGGTCTTTGCAAAATTCCTTTGCTAACTAAATATAGCGGTATTAAAAGCCTCCCAACTCTTCCATTTCCATCAAGGAAGGGATGAATGGTTTCAAATTGATAATGGACCAATCCAATTTTCAATAATTCCGGTATATGAAGTTCTTCATTATGAAGAAACTTTTCAATATCACTCATTAATTCGGGAACAGAATTATGGACAGGTGGGATAAAGACAGCATCATTAATAGTTGCTCCTCCAATCCAATTCTGACTATTCCGAAATTCTCCAGGTTGTTTTATCTCTCCCCTTACTCCTTGAAGTAATAGTTTATGGGCTCCACGAATAAGCCTTGAAGAAAATGGTAATTCTTTGAGATGATTAATTGCCCATTCCATTGCTTTTATGTAGTTCTGAACTTCTTCCCAATCATCTCTTTTATCTAGGGGTAAATCTTCTTTGTCTAAAAGGGCTTCATCCACATTGGTTTGAGTTCCTTCTATTTTACTGCTTTGTGTGGCTTCCTTTAGAACATGCATACTAATAAATAACTCAATATTGGGAATGTACTTTGAGTACATATCGAGTCTCCCAAGTTCTCTATCAGCCTGACTCAGCAAGTCTAAAATCTCCATATTTTCAACTTGGAGTTGCCGATTTATAAATTCCGGTTGAAAGCTTTTATAATATCCCTGACTTATGTTTTGGCCTGATTTAAAAATTTTCATAGTAGTATTTTAAACAAATGTAGCCCTTATTTAAGAAAATAGCAAATAACTTAAATAAGAATGATGTTTATTTAATATTTATGAGATATTATTGTTTTATTGCAGGTTTTTCGGCCTTGTTGCCAACGTTCGCGGTATGCACTGTACCGATGAACGAAGGGTGGTTTTCGTTTTTAAGTTTAAGCTAATTTAAGAATAATTTTTCTCATTTGCGATTTTCCAGGTATAGTGTATA
>JABMPH010000192.1 GCA_013203805.1 Bacteroidota bacterium
GAATGGTATAGCCTTGCATGGCAATTCGTAGTGATACTATGAAATCGTCGAGAAGTGTATCCTTTTCAACTTCCTGAAAGGGGTCGGTACGAACTGCAAAAAGCTCACCGGCTGCACCTACAACTGAATAAAGTTCGGCATCCCATTTTTTAAGTGTTGATTCGTATTTCCAATAGATACCTTCGCTACCAAAAGCCGAATCAGAATCTTTACTATAGATTCTTTTTTCGCCTGAAACACAACCAACTTTTGGATCCTTAAACATATTCACAATGCGTTGAACCGATTCTTTCCCAAGCATAGTGTTTCCATCAGAGAATATAGTTATTGGTGTTTTTACAAATTTAACACCCCTGTTCATGGCACCAATTTTCCCACCTCGAGCATCTTCGTGGTAAACATCTACACCTTTATCTTTGTATTTTTTTAGCATATCCTGAGTACCATCGTTGGATCCATCAGTTACCCATACCTGATGAACTTTTTCCTTTGGGTACTCCATTTCAAATGAATTTGCTACCTTGGAATCAACGTAATCCTTTTCATTGTACGCAGCCACAAACAGTGTAACATCCGGCTCATAATCTTCATCTATATCTTTCTTTTTATTGAAAAACATTCGCTTTAGTCTTACCAGAAAAAAGAGGAGTATACCATAACCTATATAGGCATAGAAAACAATAAATAGTAGTACCCAAAATGTGATCTCTAGATAATTCATAATTATATTATTTAATTTTTCGTGCAGCCATATTTAATTCATCTACCTCAATAAATTCAAACTCAGCTAAACTGGAAAACAGCTCCTTAAGCGAACTGACCCCACTATGGATTGTTTCAATAATTACAAGTAAGTTAGAATGATTTTTAATAAAATTCGTGGCACCGATCAGTACATCCGGCTCCATTCCTTCAACATCTATTTTCATGAAAACCTTGTCGTCAGGTGTAATATTTAATTGAGTAAAGATGTCGTCAAGGCGTACTATTTCAATGTCTTCAAACTCTGGATTTTCTATTATTTCAGCAACATTGGTATATTCAGTAAGATGTGAAGCACCAGTATTTACAAGGTCAAGCGTGAAATTAGCACTCGTATTTTCTTTACCCAATGCTAAAGGATATGTAACCACTAGTTCATTATAATTATTAAGGTTGACATTAGTAACCAGAGCTTCATAATTTGATTTTACGGGTTCAAAAGCGATAACTTTTAAGCCTTCAATCGCTGGGATAATTGTGTAAGTTCCAATATTAGCACCTATATCTAAAAATACCGTGTAATCATTTAGGTGTTGATAAACGAATTTTTTTACATTCCATTCATATGCATAATTGGCAAACTGAAAATCTAATGTTCCTTTACGAACAAGAAATTTACCTAAGCTACTTTTGTAGTGACGAGTTTTTCGAGTTGTTTTGCCTGTAAGCACATATCTAATAGATGATAATATATATCTGAATTCACGATGTTTAATGAAGTCTTTTGTATATTGTAAAAAGGTTTTAATTTTTCCCATTACGTTCTTGAATAATTTTCGTTAATAATTAGTTTAAGATTTATTAGTTTCATATCGTGGGTGTTTACTCTAATAACTACAATTTGTTATTCAAAGTTATTTTGGAACACGTTCCCATTTTTCACTTTCTTTATTATATTGTTTTAAGATGCGGCCAGGATTTCCTCCAACAATGGAATATGGGGGTACATCCTTAACAACCACACAACCTGCAGCAACAATTGAATGTTTACCCACTGTAACTCCAGCTGTAATAACAGCATTTGCACCTATCCAGGCTTCATCTTCAATGTAAATTGTAGCAGTGGTTACTTGCTGATCCATAATTGGCATACTTATGTCTTCATAACCATGATTAAGACCAGAAGCAACTATGTTTTGTGCAAAAATCACATTGTTACCAATGGTTACAGGTCCTATTAAGGTATTGCTTAAGCCAATCCTTACTCTATTACCTATAATTATGTCACCTACTCCGTTATTGATGGTTGAGAAGTCTTCTATTGTGGAGTCATCCCCAAGCATAAAGTTGTTATATGGCATAACATCAAGCCTAACTCTTCTTCTTATCAAAGATCTTTTTCCTCTTTTATGCTTGAATGGATTTACAAATATCTTTATCCATCTGCGTGGTCTGGCCTGATTTTTTGGTGTCATCATCCAAATGACTAATTTTTTCAGTTTTGGATTCGATTTTATTTTTTCTTTTAATCCCATAATTTCTATTTAATAGTATTTCTAATGGCATTATATATTTCGTTAACATTATTTTCCCACGTATGTGTTTGGGCATATGTTATTCGTGCCATTGATTTTTGCTCATTATCTTCTTCCAAAGCAAGCGATATTAACTTAACATACTCCTCCTTATCATGTGCAAGATATGTAAAATCTTTAAAAGCTTTCATAGTTTCTGTTAATGTTGCTACAACTGGTTTACCCATTGCTAGATATTCATCAATTTTCCGAGGATAGTTACCTATGGTTAGCTCATTGAGAACCTGAGGGTTCAGGGCAACATCGAAAGCATTTAAATACTTTGGTAATTCCTTTTCATTTTTTGATCCAAGGAAATGAACATTTTTGATGTTGTGAAGGTTGCTTTTTTCGAAAACTTCATCCTCGGGGCCAACTAGAACAACATTCCAACTAGGTTCACTTAATGCAATGTGTTCTAATATATCAATGCTAAGCCTTGAGCTTTTCAGGGCTCCAATATATCCGATAACCGGTGATTTAATATTAGCAATATCCTCAGGAATGTCTTTTATGAGCTCCCTATCATATAAAGATACATCACAACCTTGCCCTACATAAACTGCGTTTGGGTTGTTTTTTTTAGCAATATCATTTAAATACATTGAGTTTGAAACAATCAAATCTGATTTTTTCATTAACTGGTCTTCATAATAAGCGCCATTCTTTTTAAAGAAAATGGTTTCCCTCATATTATCACGTGTGTAATATATTGCTATAGACGGTTTCAAGAGTTCTTTGAAGTGGAGACCACGGTAAAAGTCACTGTCGTTGAAAATAATATAGTCTTTAAAACCAAGTTCTAGAATTGCCTTATTTATTTGTTTAGCATATCTCTTATTGTTTATTTTATTCAAAAATGAAAATAAAGGACGGTTGTGAACTTTGCTAATAGATTCAAGAACTGTACGTGGATTAAGATTCCACATGTTATCAGTAACTTGTACCAAATCAGGTTGTTTACCGGCAAGTACTTCTCTTCTTTTTTTTACAAGAGGGTTTGATCCTGCTCTATATGAAGTAAGCCTGTCGATTGGATAGTTTACGTAAAGAACTCTGTTTTCCTTCGAAAAAACCTGTGCTATGTTAATGCAATTGCTGCCGATTATTGAATCTAAGCTTTGAAGTCCATGAACTATTATATCTCTACCTTTCATATTAACATGAGTTTTAATGCATAATTTTAGCTATTTTTCAAATTCTTCGATGTAATGATATATTTTGTTTACAAAGTTTTCCCAAGAATGTTCGCCTGCAATTTTTATGCGTTTTTGTTGCAGTTCAGGGGAATCCTCCATCAAGGCTTTTTCAATTAAAGCTACGTATTCTTCTTTTGTATTTGCGAGATAAGTACAGCCTTTAAAATAGTACTCCATGAATGATGTACTAGTTGCTACTACAGGTTTGCCCATTGCAAGGTATTCATCAATTTTCAATGGGTAATTTAGGTCTGTTATTTCATTTACAATTTGAGGATTCAATGTTACATCCATTCCTTTCAAGTAAGATGGAAGTGTGTCTGGTTTTTTTGCTCCAAGAAAATATACATTATCCAATTCATCAAGTTTGCTTTTTTCAAAACCTTCCTGCTGTGGACCAATAAGTACCAAACTCCAATCTGGTCTTTGTTCGGCAATATAATAGAGTTCGTTAATATCCAAACGAATTGTGGTAAGGGCACCAATATACCCAATTATTGGTTTCTTGATACTTTTGATGTCATCAGGAACGATTAGTTTACCGTCAATGTCGCTATATAGGTCAACATCACAACCTTGTCCGATAAAATAGGACTTTGGGTTATGTTTTCTTGCAAACTCCTCAAAAGTATTAGAGTTTGTGACAACAAAATCAGCTTTTTTCATTAATAAAGGCTGAAGTTTGGTCCCGTGTTTTTTGTGGTAGCTAACAGATGTTACGGCATCTCTTAATAAATAAAAGAAAATATCCGGTTTCAGATATTCTTTAAGGTAGTAACCAGTTATCATTTCTGTGTCACCAAAAAGAATGATGTTTTTAAATCCCAGTCTTTCAATTGCATTCTTAATCCGGTTAGCATATTTCTTCTCATTATTTTTATGTAAAATAGAAAAAATAGTTTCAGAGTTTATCCAGTTAATTGATTCCGCAATCATTTTAGGATAGAATACCCACAGGTTGTTATATTCCTGGACAAGATCATCTTCTTCGCAATGAAGGATTTTTAGTCGCTTTTGAACAAATGGAAGATCCTTATTAAATATTGCCCTTTTTCTTTTTAACGGTTGATTTACAAATAGTACCCTGTTATTTTTAGCCATTTCGATTGCCGTATTTCGGGTAATCGTAGATGTGAATTTATCCCATCTCTGTAGGCCAAAAATTACAATATCTCTATTTTTCACCATGTCAATATTTTTTTAACAACCAATACTCAAAAAAATATGATTTCAATAATTATTTTTCTACAAGTTCTATTTGATCATAAATTTTATTTACAAAGTTTTCCCATGTGTGTCCTGATGCGCATTCAACGCGTTCGGCTCTTAACTCTGGGCTATCTTCTTTTAATGCTTTTTCAATTTCAATTATATAATCTTCTTTTGTAACAGGCAAGTAAGTATGATCTTTAAAATAGTTCATAAAGGTAGTTTTAGTTGCTACTGTAGGTTTGCCCATTGCTAAGTATTCGTCGATTTTAAGTGGGTAATTAATATCTGTAATTTTGTTTACTTTTTGTGGGTTGAGTGCAACGTCAAATCCTTTAATATATGCCGCAAGTTCATCCGGGTTTTTACGGCCTAAGAAATAAACATTAGATAAACTATGGAGTTTAGAGTTCTTAAAGTCATCATCTTCAGGGCCTACAAGAACAAGACTGTAATTTGGAAGCTGTTCAGCAATATGAACTAATACTTCAATGTCGAGTCGTATTGTTGTTAAAAACCCAACATATCCAATAACTGGTTTTTTAATATCTATTAAGTCCTTGGGAACCTTAAGGTTGCCATCCTTATCGCTGTACATTGTTATATCACAACCCTGACCAATCATATGTGAATTAGGATTTGTTTGCCTGCAATAGTTAGCAAAGAAGTCAGAATTTGCAACAGCAGCATCAGCCTTTTTAATTATTTCAGGTTGCAGGCGAGTTCCATGACGTTTATGATAATCAACCAGGATAACTGCATCACGTAATAAATAAACAAAAACGGATGGGTTTAGGAGTTCTTTAAAATAATAACCGGTAATCATCGAGTTATCGTTAAATAATATGTAATCTTTGAAGTTTAGTTTTTTAACACTTTTGAGAATTTCTCGTGCATACCTCTTATCATTAATTTTATTGAAAAAATTGAATATTTTGGGTGATTTTATCCAGTTTATTGATTCAATAACCGTTTTGGGGTAGAGAACCCACAAATTATCATTCACTTTTACAAGATCCTCTTCCTCTCCTTTATTAATTCTAATTCGTTTCTGAATTGTTGGATCATTCTTATGAAATATGGCTGAACTTCGCTGCATTGGTGTATTAACAAAAAGTATCCTGTTGTTTTTTGACATTTCCAATGCAGTATATTTGCATGTACTAGCGATATTAATATCCCATGCTTGTAATCCGTAAACTATAATATCTCTGTTCTTTATCATTTGTTGACTATTTTGTGAGATTGTGTTTTTTATATACTTCTTTGTAAAGGTCAAGAACATCTATTGCCATGTTCTTCCATGAGAACTTTTGTGATTGCTGGTAACCTTTTTCTATTAATTCTTCACGAAGTTTTTTATTACTAAGTAATTCAATTATTCCATGGGTAATTTCTTCAGGTTTATAGGGGTCAACAATATATGCTGCGTTTCCGGAAACTTCAGGCATAGACGATGTATTAGAAGTTATAACTGGAACTTTGCATCGCATTGCCTCAAGCATTGGAATTCCAAAACTTTCGCGAAGTGACGGGTAAAGGAAAACTTTACACATATTATAGATGGCTGGAAGATCAGTATTTACAACATATCCGGTAAGTATTATTCTGTTTATTAACTCCTTATCACCGATATCTGATAGAATTTTTTCAAGTTCTGACCTTTCATAATCGAGCATTACCAAATACATATCGTCACCGGTCTTTTTTAAGTAATCGGAAAAGGCCTTTAGTGTTCCGGGAGTATTTTTCTTAGGATCGGTATTACCAAGGAAAAACAAGAAATTATCCGGAAGTTTATACAGTTGCTTTACTCTGTCTAATTCTTTTTTGTCTTCGATTTTTTTGAAATGCTCAGTAACACCATTATATATGGCAACAAGTCGGTTGTCGTTTTCGGGTATATTGAAGAATTCGCCAATCCTGGTTTTTTCAAATTTAGAAACTGTAATAATTTTATCACTTATTTTAACCACCTTTGGAACATTCCAACGTCGATACATATTTCCCATTTTCTGATACCAGGTTCCCCCTTTTTTGAAAATGCTGATGCTTTCCATGTAAATAATGTCGTGAAGGGTGGTAACTAAGGGCATACCAGGTGATACTGGTGCGGTGTTACTGGTGCAGTGAAGAATGTCGCAACCTTCGGCTTTAGCAGCTTTTGGCAGGGCAAATTGTTCCCAGGTAGGATAGGGGCCACCTCCCAACTCAACTATTTTAAAATTGGATGTTGATTTTAAAGTAGTTTTGTCTTCATCAGGTTTCACAAATACAACATACTCATTTTCATGATCTAGCTTTTGTAACTCGTTAATGAGTTCCAAGGCTACCATGTCCATGCCATGTTTTTTTGTTCTAAATAGTCTTTGACCTTCTATTGCTATTTTCATAATATTATATTTTTATAATAGAAATTATGTGCCATGTTCTGTATGAATGAATTTTTTATTTGCTCCACGAATTTTTAATAATGACAGAGTCATTAAAAAGAAAGCTTTTGGAAGAGTAAGTATAGCTTTTAATGTGTTTAAATTGTAAAATTTTAAAGGTGTAGTGAAGAAGAATGCAAGTATACATATCACCAAAACTGCTAACCATAAATATACCCAAATGATTGGATTTAAAAAAAGTGACAATATATTAATTAGGATTAATAAGCCTAGTAGCATTACACGAGGTGGTTGAATAAATTGGATGGCCTTGTCAAAATAATCTACATTGCCATGTAATATCAAATGCTTTAGTGAGTTCATAAAATCCATGCTAAAATAATGAAGCTGTGCAGAAAGCCATCTTCTCCTTTGGTTGGAAAAAACTTCTGCTTTCTGAACCTTTTCGTCAAAAACAATAGCGTCATTAAGGAATTCAATTCTGATTCCTTCTTTCAACATTTGTAACTCAATTTCCTTATCGAATCCTCCAATTGCTTTAATTTTCTTCATCATTGTTTTAAAATACGAATAATCCATGGCCATTCCAGATCCAATTAATGCTGCCGACAGACCCAAATTCCGATGTCCTTTCCTGAATATCATATTGTTTACTTCTTCACTAACCGCATCAAGAATTGCAAAAGGAGTATTGTAGTTTTTTGCTACCCTGTGTCCTTGTACAGCAATAAAATTATTATCAAATGCATCATTGATCTTTGTAATAAAGCTTGACTCCATTAAATTGTCTGCATCAAGTACTATAGCAACATCATACTCATCTGGTAATTGACCCATTGCCACATTTAAGGCTTTTGATTTAGTACTTAAATCAAATGACACTTCAATTACTTTTATGGGTAAACTACGTAAAGTATCTAATGTTTCTTGTTTGAACGAATCGGCTATAACAATAACATCATAAAGTTTGGAAGGGTAGTCTTGATTTAATGCATCTTCAGCAACTTCGATTATTACATTATCTTCTTTATAACCTGGTATTAGAACTGCATATTTTCTATTTTCCGAAGATTGAGCCTTTTTCTTTCCGGATGGGAACATGCTGGCAAGACCAAAGATGAATATATAAAGTGAAGCAAACCCTAAATATATTAAAAGTATGATTTGAACGATTGTAATTAATATCATAATAATAATTTTTTACTTACTTTTTTTATTTATAGTATTTAATGATGTGCTGTGTGGTGTAGGACTTAGTCTTTTCGATCCTAATTTTATTTTCACTATAGCAAGTGCCATCATTAAGAATCCGTAAGGTAAACTTAGTAAGGCATTTAATGTATGTTTATTATAGAAACGTAAGGGTACGGATAGAACTAGAGCCAATACACATACCAACAATGTAATTAACCATGAATAAAAAAAGAAGCTACTATTGAAAAAGAAAGATAATACTGTGAATATTGTTGTTAACCCAAGTAACATTATTCGAGGTACAAGTAAAAATTGAAGAACTTTATTAAATAAATCAATGTTTGAATAAACAAAAAGATCATGAATTGATCTAATTAAAAATGTTCGTGCATAATATATTTGCGATGAAATCCATCTGGAACGTTGTTTAACAAATATTTCTGAATTACTTACTTTTTCATCGTATACGTATGCATGGTTTAAATAAGCTATTTTGTTGCGATTAATAAATAGTTTTAGTTCAAGCTCCTTGTCTTCGTCAGCATAGGTGTCGATGTCTTCCATTATTGACTTATACACTTGGTAATCAAATGCCATTCCGGAACCAATTAGGGCAGATGATAATCCTAAACCAATATGTCCTTTCCTGAAAATTGTATTATTAATTTCCTCACTGAGTGCATCAAGAATAGCAAAATTAGAATCTAAATTTTTAGCCACCCTGTGAGCTTGGATAGCTTTGTTTCCATTGGCAAGAGATTTATTAATATTATTAATAAAACCATCTTCCATAATATTATCAGCATCTAATATGATAATTCCATCAAAATCCCCTTTTATTACATGTAATGCTTTATTTATCGACCTTGCCTTTGTGCTTTGTTGAAATGAAACCTCAATGCATTTTATTTCATTCTCACGCATTAATTCGATAGTTTCGGGTTTAAGAGAATCTGCAATTACATAAACGTCGTATAACTCGGGTGGGTAATCTTGTTTTAAAGCGTCGAGAGCAGTATTTAGTATTATTGCATCTTCTTTATATGCAGGTATTAAAAGTAAAAATCGACTTAAATCAACAACATCTTTGTCTTCCGAATACTTATAAAAGTATGATGCAATTGCAAATACTAATATGTAACCTGCAGAAAAGCCAAAGTAAACTAATGCTAAATATTGTATTATATTAAATATGTTTGTAATTATCATTTCCTTTATAAGATATTAGTATTACGTATAAATAGCATTAAAGTTTAGGATTTTCATGAATTTCTTTACTAATTATATTTTTTATATTCCACCCAATGGCACGATAATAGGCAAAAAATAAGGAGAATTTACCTTTGAGTAAAAAGCTAAAAGCATTTTTTGGAATTGCCACTAACAATTGATAACACAGGCTTACATAAAATTCGCGACCCTGGATATTACGTCTCATAAAAACAATACGATTTCTATTTTGATAGTAAATCTTTAAGGGGCTTAACTTTCCTGTTGATATCGATTCTTTATGGAGTACGTATGAATTGTGAACATAGTGCATGGAGTACCCTGCATTTGCAATCCTTGCGCACCAATCAGCTTCTTCATAATATAAGAAAAAGATATACGACATCAATCCTACATCTTTAACTACATTAATTGGAACCATCATTGCTGCCCCATGAGTATAGGCAGTTTCTTTATCTACATCATATTGCCCCTTATCTTTTTCTCTGAAACCAATGGAAGCATTACGCATTGTAATGTTATTGATAGGAGTAAAACCAGCATATTGTATTGTGTCGGGCTGATAGTAAAACTTAATTTTAGGACTTACTGCACCTATTTTTGGATTCCTTTCCAATTTCTCAATAAGTGGCTCCATGAAATTGGAAGGCACTTCAATATCGTTATTTAGAAGTAATACATAATCACCACGTGCCCGCATTAGTCCAAAATTATTACCAGCAGCAAAGCCATAATTAATTGGGTTTTCAATATAAATGATGTTTGGATAGCGTTGTTTAATTATCGAAGGATCATCTTCTACTGAATTATTGTCGACAACAATTACTTCAAAATTAGGATATGTTATTTTATTTAATGATTCAATTAATGCGCAAGTAACTTCTGCCTGATTGTAATTAACGGTTATTATTGAAACAAGTGGATAATTTTTTCGCATTGTTTATATTAACTTAACATTTTTACAATTGAACAATAAATCGGTTAAAATCAGAATCATTTACCAGCTTATTTATTTTGATTAATCAACTAAGATAATGTAAAGATAATAATTATTGATAATATATGGGAACTAATTGGCTTTTGAAATGGCAATACTTCATTTTTTACCATGACCCAAAAACTTATTTTTTTACTTTAATGATGGAAGCTCAAAAATATTTCCGCTTCTATGAGAAAGGTTCCACCAAACAGCTCTCCAGTAGGCCCATACATGGTTAAACCTTAATTTTAAAATATATTCCAGTGTAATTCTTGGGGTTGTTACAAAGTAAATATATAGCAGGGAAAATATTTTTTTTAATCCAGATGTGTTTCTTCTGGCAAATAATATTCTTCCCCTTGTTAGGTAGTATGTTTTAAAAGGGCTGTCTTTACCTGTTGATATCGATTCTTTGTGATATACCAGTGATTTCCCATTGTAATAGGTACTATACCCGGCTTTTTTAATATGAGCGGCCCAATCATGTTCCTCGTAATACAAAAAGAAAATATCGGCCATCATCCCAACTTCTTTAATAACACGTAATGGAACAAGCATGGCCGCACCAAAAGTTGATCCAGATTCACTAATGTTAAGATATTGTCCTTCGTCTTTTTTGCTATAACCAATACTAAAATTCCTGATGGTTATCATATTAAAAGGTGTATACCCGGCATGTTGAACTATCCCAGGGGAATAGTAATACTGAACTCTGGGATTTACAATACCTATTTTAGGGTCTGATTCAAGAAGCTCCACAAGTGGTTCTAAAAAATCAGGCTCTACCTCTGTATCATTATTTATTAAAAGTACATATTTGCCTTTACAATGAGGAAGTGCATAATTATTTCCACCAGCAAAACCAAGGTTTTTTCCTGTTTTTAGTAATGTAATATATGGAAAACTTTCCTTGATAATATCAGGATTATCAGTAGGTGAATCATTATCAACAACAAAAATCTCAATTGCCTTATAGGTTATCTTTTGAAGTGAACTAAGAAACTCACAAGTTACTTTTGATTGATTATAATTAACAGTGATTATTGAAACTAATGGCTGATTGTTTTTTGATACCATAAACATACAATGCTTTAATTAATCTTTTATTAGTAGCGATTGGGGTGATTGACCCACTGAAACAAGGTATGAGAACTCTCGATCAAGTTGTTGCGCCATAAAAATAAATCCCCAACTTAAATAAACAAGAGCACCAGTTGGCATTTGCCCTAGAATACCATTTCCATAACTTGCACCCATTACACCAGCATACCCTGCAATAAGTGCTCCTAAAATTCCAGCTAATTCAGGATTACGAACTCTAAACATAACCAAATAAAAGCCTTTAAGTATAATATAGGATAGAATAAATAAATGTAAAACTAGTCCCACCATTCCCTGTTCAGCCCAAATTTGTACATACCAACTATCAGTAGCTACATTAGCCAAAAACCCTTGGGGAGAAAAACGCTGCCCCCAGTTACCTGCACTACCAATACCACCTCCAAAAGGTTTATCTGCTAAATACGTTTTAAGGATTGCTCTGTTTTCAAGCCGAACTATATACGAGGCGTCTTCTTCAGGTCTAAATGCCGTTCTCATCCTGGCGATCTGATAATTAGTATCACCAATATAAGTATATGCAAAAAAAACATATATGAAGGCCATTAAAATACCTCCAATAACTATTATTCTAACATTTTTCCTAAGTATTAGGTAAACAACACCTCCAATCATTGGAACAATAATAGCTCCACGCGTACCTGATAATAACATACCCCAAAATCCAAGAACACTAACAATAAGAAAGAAAATCTTGTTTCTCTTTCCTTTAATACTTGAAGCTACCAGAATACCAACAATCCCAGCTGCCCCTTGTGCTGCCCCAAATTGTCCAGCATCACTAAAAAATGAAAATACACGAAGTTGACCATTAAGTATGTGAGTTACCCCTCCAACAGTATCAATCCAGAATTGTTCAGCCGGGTCAAGTCCAATATAAAGTTGTTGCAACCCTTTTAATGTTCCTAATATAGTAAATGCGCCCCAAACATAAAGAAACATATATAGAAACCTTAGCCTTTTAAAAAGTATGAGTACCAATGGTAACATCAATACTGGATACATATTCATCCCTCGCATGGCATAAAACCACGCAGTCTTGCTTAAGGCCTGAGGATTAAAGAATTCTAATACTGCATATGCAAACCATATAAATAGTATATATGTAATATCCCTATTTGCTTGATCAAAACTAACGCTTTTGTAAAAATTCTTAAAAAATATGGCAATGTATGTAATTACCATTAATCCATCAATTCCTAACCCAAAAGGTACACCAATCAAATATCTCGTTAAACCAATAGCTACAAAAGAAAATACTAATAATGTACTAATTCCGAGTGATGGCTTGTTAAATAGGCGGTTTAAATATACTAAAGCCGGCAACAATCCTATCATTGCAATAACCACAATTAAGCCGCCCTTGGCAAATATGAAACCCAGTATAACTGATAATATAATTATTGCCATAACTACTAGTGGGTCTTGTAGTTTAGCTGCTCCGGTTTTCGCTTTTATTGACTCAAACATTGGAGTTAAAAGTAATAAAATTATTTATATCAGAAAGTGACTGCAAATTAGACAGTTTGTTTATTTTTTTTAATAAAATCCGTAAAAAACCTTAGTCCTCCCAAAAATATAAGACCAATTTTGATATCAAGCTGTTTCTTTAAGTAAAAATTACCGACCAAAATCCCAACCAAGGCAAATAGTATTGTAACCATAGCAACTAAGTCTAGAACAGTTATCATGGTGAAAGTTGATGCAGTTTGTATGATTATCTCATGGTTTGTATAACCTACACCTATAATTAATGTAACAATTGAAACAGCAAGAATTAAGTAGTAGAGCCCAAAAACAACAATGGCATCACCAATTATATTTGCAAGTGTCATATATACAACCTTAATAAAGTTTTGCTTTGGCATATTGATGCTATCGAGCGTAATGCCAGTAAACCTATCGAGTGGAATAAGTAGACCGTAAATACAAAAAATTCTAAATACGCTCGCTGTTTCTTTATAATCAGGTCCGCCTAGTATAGTTACAAATTCCTCTGCAAAAATAAATGAGAAGATAAGTACAGGTAACAACATGTAAGTGAGTCCACCAGCATATTGATAATATATTTTTTTAACGAGATCTTTATTGCCTTCAATACTTGCTTTTGACATGATTGGGAATGCTGTCATTGCGAAGCTTCGAACAGGTATCTCAAGAATTTCAGTTAATTTTAATGGTACACTGTACAATGCAACTCCTGTAACGCCAATAAATGGACTTAATCCAAGGATAAATGTATCAGCACTCTTTAGTAAATTAGAACCAATTAAGGTTCCTGAAGTGTATTTGCCAAAGTCCAATATTATTTTATTAGTCCTTTTTTTGGCCTTAAAAATATATCTTATCCCATCCCAATTTAATGAAGCTGATATTAATGACGTAAGTGTATTTGTTATTATGTAGGCTGCCATAATAACCATAATTCCTGCCTGATAGAAGAAGTAATTTACAATTAAAAAAGTCATGAATGAGCCAACATTGATTAACCTTATTACAAGTATCTTATCAAATCGAATTTTAGCCTGTAATACTGATAGTGAATTATTAAAAGGGAGGTTTATTGTAACCACCCCACCAACCCATATTGCCCATAAAAATCAACCCCTCTATTTTTGCAAGAAAAACGATGATGACAAGAAGAGACAAGATGTTTGGTTATATTAATGAC
>JABMPH010000020.1 GCA_013203805.1 Bacteroidota bacterium
AGCTTATTTTCCATAAAAGAAACACCTTTACCTTTAATTGTATGTGCAATTACACATTTGGGTATTCCGTTTTGCTCAAAACTTTCAAATGCATACCAAAGGTCATCGTGGTTATGCCCATCAACTTCGACTACCTCCCAATTAAACGCTTTTAATTTATCAGCCAATGGATCAAGCAGCATAACTTCTGCCGTAGTACCAAAACTTTGTATTTTGTTATAATCGATGACAACAATCAGATTATCTAATTTATGGTGCTGAGCAAAAAGAAATGATTCCCAGTTGGAACCTTCATTCAATTCTCCATCACCAAGAAGAACAAATGACCTATAGTTCATTTGTTTCCGCTTAGCAGCTAGAGCTAAGCCACAAGCCACTGGAAGCGCATGGCCAAGACTACCTGTAGAGAACTCTACACCAGGGACTTTACTACTAGCATGCGACATTAATATCGTTCCATCGGTGCCGTATTCATCCAACATGTTAATTGGAAAGAATCCTGTCAAAGCTAAGGCTGCATATAAACTAGTACATGCATGCCCTTTGCTAAGAAGAAATCTATCACGGTTTTCATTATTTGTATCAGCAGAATCGATTTTAAGTATCCCCGAATAAAGCACAGCCAATATATCGGCCATTGAAAAAGCACCACCAATGTGTGAAGCTTGGGCTTTATAAACCATTTCAAGCGTCTTTATTCTTATATTCTTAGCATAACTCAAAGAGATGTTTTTCCTATCTGAGACCTCTTTAATCATTAGATTCCCAGATTTTTTATAATGCTGTCAGATACATATTCGATATCAGCTTCCGTTAAATTATGACCACTAGGTAAATTTATTGACCTTGAGCTTATTTCAATTGCCGCCGGGTTAATACAATCCGATTTCCACATTGGGTATTTACTAATTGTTGGAAAAACTGGTCTTGTATCAATCCCATCACTCTTTAATGCTCTCATTAATCCGTCACGGTCTAATTTGAAATTGTCCTCTAATAATATAGACGACATCCAATATATACTTTTCGCCCAAGATGCCTCTTGATTTAATGCAATACCCGGCAAATTACCCAATCGCTCCTCATACCATGAAAACACTAATCTTTTCTTATCTATTAACTCATCAATTCTTTCAAATTGCGCTAGCCCCAGGGCAGCTTGGATATTAGACATCTTATATTTATATCCGATAGTTTCTATCCAAAATGTATTATCGGGGTCTTTGCTTCGACCATGCTCTGAGTATTGCTTAATATTTGCAAAAACATCGTCATCATTGGTAATTATTATACCGCCCTCTCCAGTGACAAGCATTTTGGCACCCTGAAAGCTAAATGCGGACACATCACCAAATGTGCCAGCATATTTTCCATTTACCGTAGCTCCTATGGCAGGAGCTGCATCTTCAAGTACTTTAATATTATGCTTATGTGCGATTGCCATAATTTCATCCATTTTGCTTGGATGCCCATATAAGTGTACTGGTATTACAGCTTTTGTTTTACCTGTAATAGCCTGCTCAAAGGATTTTGGATTCATTGTCCACGTTCTTTTGTCAACGTCTACAAAAATAGGCTTCGCACGGAGATAATTAACCACAGAGGCGCTTGCAACCCATGTTAGCTCCGGAACAATTACTTCATCATCTACCCCTACACCAAGGGCCCTAAGTGACATATGTAATGCTCCAGTACACGATGACGTCAGTAAAGCGTGTTTTACATTAAACTTTTCCCTAAAAGCATTCTCCAATTTAAGAATATAGGAATTCCAGTTTTCATTCCACCCATTAGTAACAGCATCATTAACATAGCTTTTTTCTTTTTGAGTAATGGAAGGCCCAGCAGTTAGTATTTTATAGTTTATCATAAATTTCGCCTTATTAAACAGTGGTGTTTTCTACTGAAAATTTTATCGACACAAAAATTTTTCTACCATCATTATTATAGAAATATGCATAACCCTTTTCTCCAAAAGTTCTAGCCCTGAGCTGGTTAAGGATCGTTCTTGGAGTAGAAGGAGCATCCAGTTCAATTATATCATATTTATCAACATCTAATTTTTTATGATAAACTGCTTTAGAGGGATCCTGTGCAAATGGAACAAGTTTATGGCGCCTAATTTTATCCCATTTTTCATTGAACAGCTGAATCATTTCATTTTGCAATCTCATGTGAATGTCAGATGCAACTTCCGTATCATACATTTTAACTTTCTTCTGAACCCAAATATCTCCAGTGTCAGCCCCAATGTCTATTCTATGGAGAGTCACCCCTAATGGAGACCCGTCTATAATACTATGAACATGCGGATACCACCCTCTATTAATTGGCAATAAGGCCGGGTGGAAATTAACACTATCTTTTGCATAGTTCAGTTCATTTCCCCTAAGTAAATACGGCCAATAAACTGTTATAGTAAAATCAGCAGGCCCTCTGATAAAATTTTCTTCAATGTCTTCTAATTTTGATTTTTCCCAATTTAAAATGCTTAAATCAGGATCATTAAAAACTTTCCGCAAATTTTGCTCAAACTGTATATCGCAACAATGAAAAACAATCAGCACCTCATCTTTACTTTTCTTGATCGTCTTTGCTACTTCTAGTCCAACATATCCATTTAAGAACAAAATCACTCTTGCCATATAAATTACCCCCAGTCGTCGGTTAAAATATTATTTTCTACTACACCATTAGAAAGCAAGAAATTTTTGAAAGATAAAAGCATGGTTGGAGGGCCTGAAATGAAATAAGTTGCCCCAGGATCATTTTCTTTAAGAATTTGTCTAATATTTAAAGTGCCATTACTTACTTCATAACTAATTCTGATTTGAGGGCTTTTGTTTTTTATTTTGTCCAGTTCTCTATCATATATATGATATTTGTCAGATTTAAAACCAAGATATATTTGGGGGGTTTTATAT
>JABMPH010000193.1 GCA_013203805.1 Bacteroidota bacterium
CCTCCGCACTTATCACTGCATACTTACCTTTACAGTTTTTGATAGAATGTGGCACTTTCCCGACACTTCATCAACGGTTTACTTGCGTTCAACTCCTTTATTCATACCAAACAGCACTCGTGGTGCTACTTTTAACCTAAACGCTCAATACCATGGCTCTTTACCACAGCACCTTTAGGTGGTTTGCAAGCCTCGCCTGTACAACGCTTGCGGTGGGGCATCCTTACAACTGGATTCCACCATCTCAATTACAACATGCAGTAGAAATATATTGCCGACTACTGCTTCTCGGCACACTACGAATAGAAGCCGATGGAAATTATTCTCTTATTTTCGTTAAAAACCAAAAGCCCATCATGATATCAAAGTCACTTAAAACGGTTGGTGACTGGCTTGATGGCTTACGTTTCTACAGAATCCATCATTCACATATTGTAAACCTTGATTATATACAGCATTACATCAAAGGTGAGGGAGGCATTGTTATTCTTGAGGATGGATCAGAATTAGAAGTTTCAAGACGTAAGAAGGAATACTTCTTGAAACTCATTGGGCATTAGATTATTCTTTCATCGTAAAAATCCTAATTGGTAAGTTCATAAATATGGAGATGATGATCGGAAGACAGGTTTAGACTGTTCGAGTTTTACAATGTATGTATTCAACCAGATAGGAATCAAACTTCCTCACATTGCCCTAAAACAAAGTAACCTGGAAGGAATCAACAAATCATTGAATGAGGCTGCTCCCGGAGATTTAATTTTCTTTGGGTCTAGGAATGAAAACAGTCATTACACTGTCCATGCCGGGATTGTACATTCGGTTTATGAGGAGGATATTGAGGTGATTCATTGCGTTTCAGTTGGCGTTTGTATTGATGAAAGAAACTCAAGATGGGAATATTATTGGAAGGACAAAGTATTGTTTGTGAAAACTTTGCTCGGATTGTTTGAGATAAACTATCAGGCCAGAAACTAAATCTTTAGTATCTTTGAGTTTCAAAATTATCGTTGAAATTCAATAGATGTTCAAGAATCGAAAACATAGAATCCATCTGATACTTATTTTCACACTATTACTCCAATCTTTTGTTGGTGTATCGGATTCCATAAAAGTTCTATACCTTGGTAATAGTCATACTTTTTGGCATGATCTACCTAAACTTACGGCAAATCTGGCATTGGCAAATGGAGACACAATATTGTTTTCTTCAAATACTCCCGGAGGTTGCACATTGGCTCATCCGTCAAACGGTCATTTGTTTAATGCTCTTTCCAGAGCTTTAATTGATTCAACGGATTGGGATTATGTAGTTCTTCAGGAACATAGTCTTTTTGCAGTAATCGACTATTACAAAAATACTTACATGTACCCCGGAGCAAAGGCTCTCGACTCATTGATAAAAGAAAATAATATTTGTACAAAAACTATTATGCAATTGATTTGGGGTAAGAAAAATGGTGGTCAGCATTGTATTAACACATACTGCTCAGTTAATTTTGATGATTTCTCACATATGCAGGATTCATTATCTACAGAATATCTGAGATTAGGTGATTCATTATCATGCATTGTTGCCCCAACCGGTGTTGCCTGGCAGCAATCTATTGAAAATGGTGACCCCATTGAATTATTCGATCTTGACGAGAGTCACCCAAGTCTTGCTGGTCATTATCTTACAGCATGTGTTTATTATGCAATAATGTTTCAGAAATCGCCAGAAGGAATTTCCTATTATGGTGGACTTACACAAACTGAAGCCAACTATCTTCAACAAATAGCTGACCAGGTTGTATTTAGCAATCCACATTTATGGAATCTAAATGGCAATATTCCTGAAGCAGGTTTCGAAATGACTCAAAATGAGAATACGGTATATTTTACTGATACTTCTGTTGATGCGGATTCCTATTATTGGGATTTTGGTGATGGAACTACCGATACTATTCAAAATCCTACCCACAGCTATTTTGCCACAGGCTCTTATGTAATCACACAAGAAGTTAGTAAGTATTGTAATGTAGATATTGCCATCGATTCTGTTGATGTTGTTTGGACAGGTATCCCAGATGGTAATTCAGGAATGCATGATATTAAGATTATCCATGAATACAACTCTGATGCAATCTCCATTGTATCACCATTCGTTATCGATAAAATAAGAATTTACGGACTTGATGGCAGATTAAAACAAGTTGATATATCAGGTGGCTTAATAATGTATCATCTGGATATGAGTAAACTTGCCAGGGGTATATATTTCATTTCCGTGAGCTATAATGGGGGAAATGTAATCCAGAAGATTATTCGGTAAATTAGGATTCCCTGCTTCAAGCGTCCACGTTTGAAGATATCAAAATACAATTTTTCAAGCGTGGACGCTTGAAACGTAAGAGCTTGAAACGTAAGAAGTGAATTACAGCATTTATTTATATTGTGTATAATATACAGAACCACAAATAAATCACCCTATAGGGGGATATCTTCGTATATTTTGATTAACTACTTTTGTGGCATAATACATGAACATGAAAGTAGTAATACTCGACGATCATTCTTTATTCTCCGAAGGGCTAGGTAAAATTCTGGAAGATAATTTTAAAGATCTAGAAATAGATATCTTTAACAGCATTGCTAATTTAACCCACGGAGTATTGGATTTTAGTTCCTGTCAACTTATTATTAGTGATATTGAATTACCTGGCGAAGATATTTTTACTTTTTTAACAAGTTTAAAATCTGATTATCCTGACACCCCAGTGCTAATTATATCAATGCACAACAAACTATCTGTTATAAAAAAATGTAAAGAGTTAAATATTGAGGGCTACATATTAAAAGATGATCACGAATTTATAATTGAGGGCATACAAGAAATACTAGCAGGTAAAGAATATTATTCTGAAAAGGTACAACAAACATTGAATATTCTAAACAAACAAGAAAAGCTGCTAACTCCAAAAGAAGAAGAAATTATAGCATTACTTGCTAAAGGGAAAAATAATCGTGATATTGCAATCGAAATTTTCGTAAGCTACAACACAATAAAAACACATCGAAAAAATATTAGCAGAAAATTACAATTGAGCTCAACAGCAGAAATTATTCAATATTATTACAAAAATTATATTTAATGAAACACTGGCTGATAATAGTATTTATTATTCACGGGTTTTATTTATTTGCAGAGGAAACGTATAAAATTGATAAAGCAGTTACGGAAATTAACCTAAAAAACTATTGTTATCATTTTGAGGACACTACAAATTCGAGGACAGTAAACCAGGCGCTTAGGCATAACTGGCAAAAGCTTGCTAAAAATCCAACTTTTGCATCCAACAAATATGTACAGTGGTTGCGTTACAATTTCTATAATCCATACGACACAAATTTGGTACGTATTATTTTTATTCCCTACCATCTAATACATGAAATTGATGTGTACACTGTTGCTGATTCTACTATTACAAACATCAGTAGTACAGGAATAAAAAGACCTTTTAGCGACAAACACATTAAAAGTACTGGATATCCAATACGTATTAAACTCAAACCTGATCAAACTTTATCAGTTCTAATCCGTCTAAAGCATTTGTACCGTCCATTAAGAGCCTCAACCTATTTATTAACCGAACAAAGAGCTATTGATGTAATACAGGAAAATAACAGTTTAATTTGGTTCTGGAGAGGTGTGTTTCTATTTGCGCTTTTTATATCCATTGTGATATATTTTTCTGTAAAGCAAAAACTATTTTTATATTACTTTCTTTTGAATCTGGGATTTGGGATATTTATTGCTTCCCAATTGGGAGATTATTTTCTATTTTTTGAAATAGATAGTACCGATATAACTTCTGTTATTGACTTTACAGGAGCTATTATTGGTATTTTGTTATTCCCATTATTTTTAAATGCTTTAACCCCTATTAAAAAACGAAATGAAATACTGTGGAAATGGATGTACCGTGTTATCTATTTTATGATTGTAATATATGTATTTAGTCTTTTTCCATCAATCAGGGCAAGCATTGCAATGTATTATTTCCACTTCTATATAATGATTGTATCTGGTTTGGTTCTATCGTTACAACTCATCCTATTAATAAAAAATATTATTTATAAAGATAAAAATGCTATACCGCTGTTTATTATTTATAGCATTTATATAATAACAATGTTTGTTGAGATTATATTTGCTAATATGGGGATACTTGCCGACTCTCCCTATGTAAATGTAGGTCTTCTTTTAGTTTCTGTATTCGAAATTTTTGCATTCATGGGATTAATGGCTAATGAATCATTAAAAGTATATAAAGAGAGGTCCGAATTAGTTGAAAAACAACAGGATGTTACCAGAAACGAAAAGTACACAACTTTCGGTAATATGAGGTACATAAAAATCGGCAATCAAGAATACATAACTTCATCC
>JABMPH010000194.1 GCA_013203805.1 Bacteroidota bacterium
ATATCGGAATCGAACCGATGACCTCTTGACTGCCAGTCAAACGCTCTAGCCAACTGAGCTAATCCCCCTGTTAAATTAATGATCAACAAAGATTTGTTGAATATCAGCGAGCAAAGATAATTATTCTTTAATAGCATACATTTTCAAATCGAAAAAAATTGTAAATTAGCAGTCTTAATAATAACCTGATTCATTTTGTTTCATTAACCACCAATCAAATAGCATGAAAATACTAAGATTAGTACCACTATGTATGATAGCGGTTTTGTCGCTGTCGTTGAATTCTTGTAAGGATTCTACCGATATAAACCCAAATAATCCTCCAGTGGCTGCCTTTTCTTATAGCCCTGTAATTATCGATACTTCAACAATAGTAACCTTTACTGCTATTGGCAGTAACGATACTGAAGATTTGCTAAATCTGCTGCGATTTTCTTGGGATTTTGAAGGAAAACAACAATGGACAGAACCATTAGCAGTTCCCATAATTAACTATAAATATTCTAAATCAGGAACCTATGAAGTAGGTTTGAAGGTGTTTGATACAGAAGGCTGGTCAGGTAAGACCTCAAGCATACTTATCGTTAATGATTCCATTTAATGATTCATGAAGCGCCTTTTTCTTGCCATAAAGATTTTACCTAATGAAAAAATGATTGATACGTATAATTCTATTAGGAAGGCACTTGATTATAATAAAATACGATGGGTAGATCCAGATAAGTTCCATATTACATTAAAATTTTTTGGCGATACATCCGAAGAGAGCATTTCTATTGTCAATAGAGTTATTATCGATTCTATTGAGTCGTTTAGTTCTTTTGATATTGAATTTAAAAATACAGGAGTTTTTGGTAGTAGCTACAAACCAAGAGTTATTTGGTTTGGTATTACTGAAAATGAGCAACTGCAAAAGTTAGCAAAAATATTGCTGAATAATTTGGATGAAGTTGGATTCAGGAGCGACAGACAGAATTTTGTTCCTCATCTTACTATTGGAAGAATTTCAAGAATTGTTGACAAAAAATTGTTTAATCAGGAAATTAATAGAGTTCGAGATGTCTTTCTTCAAAAAACTACAGTTGATAAAATAATTTTGTATGAGAGTATTCTATCGACGAAAGAACCAACTTATAATGTAATAAATATTTATAATTTTAATTAGCAAGACTAATTGCAAAACCAATTGTAATAGAGATTTATATATAAATATTAATTTTGAATACAACATTTACAATGGATAATGAGTTATTAGTTATGTTTTTTTTAATTTAGCCATCACAAACTATAAAGCTTGAAACAACTATTTTATTATATAGCTATTTTATTTGTCCTGTTGCCAACTAGCGGTATTTTTGGGCAGCAAGCGCCAGTATTTACGCAATATAGAGATGCTCAAATGTTCACAAATCCAGCTTATGCAGGGATGCGTGAAGGCATTTGTGTTAATGGCTTAATGCGTCAACAATGGACTGGTTTTAAAGATTATGAAACTGGTGATAACGCGGCTCCTGAAGATTACTTAATTACTATTGATTCGCCTATAAAATTATTACATGGGGGACTAGGTGGTGCAATAATTCAGGATAAAGCTACTTATAACTGGAACGATATTAGTTTGTTACTTTCTTATTCATTTCACACAGAGTTATCTATAGGAACTCTTGGTATTGGTATTGGAGCCGTGCTAAAAAACCGAAGTATTGATGGCTCGAAGTATATTGCTGTTGATGATGATCCGGTAATATTATCATCCGCACAAAGCGATATGAGGTTTGATGCCAATTTAGGCGTATATTTTCAATCGATTAATAATTACTATATAGGGGTGTCTTTTACTAATCTTCTGAAATCAAAATTTGTAAAACTTGATCCTTCTGGAGAGGGAATAATTTCTACTGACAGAACTCTATACATTATTGGAGGGTATAATTATATTTTCCCAAATGATCCCAGATTCGAGTTAGAGCCCTCAATCTTAATACAAAGTGATTTTATTTCAACACAATATAATATATCAACCACCGTTAATTACAATAGCCGTTTCTGGGGAGGATTGAATTATCGTTTTCAAGAATCAGTTGGCGCAATTGTTGGTTTGAGATTCAAGGATTTTAGGCTTGGCTATGCATACGATGTGAACACTAAGAGTTTAGGGGTTCCCGGAAGTCATGAAATAAGCCTTAATTATTGTTTCAAAATTAAAACAGATCGTTCTAAGACTAGTTATAAAAATACTAGATACTTGTAGTATTTATTTTGAAAATTAATAAACATGTGGTTTATTAAATGTATATTTTGTTACTTTTGGGCGCTCTAATGAAAATAGGAGAAGGGATTAATATCGCAATAAACAAATTTTTTATGATGAAAAGATTGCTTTTATACACACTGGTTGTTACGTTTCTTGCAAGCTGTAGTAACTCTGGAAACGGGGAATTGGTAGGCACAAGGAAAAAATCTAAGCCATTCTATCAGCCGGACCCATTCGGAATGGTATTTGTACCTATGGGTAGTTATACTATGGGTGCTGGCGACGAAGATCTTACCAATAGCCACATGATTCAGCCGAAGACTATATCGGTAAGTGCATTTTTTATGGACGAAACAGAAATCACCAACGATAAATACAGAATGTTTGTAAATTGGGTACGCGACTCAATTGCACGAACAATTCTTGGCGATGTAAATCCTGAGGAATATCTTATTGAGGAAAATGCAAAAACAGGAGAGGTTTATGATCCCCCTTATCTAAATTGGAAAACAGATATTGATTGGCATAGTGAAGACCAGGATGTTAGGGATGCATTAGAAGAAATGTATCTTCCCGAACACGAAAGATTTTTCCGCCGTAAAGAAATAGACACTCGTAAATTAATGTATGAATACTATTGGGTTGATTTGCATGCCGCAGCAAAAAAAGATTTTTCCGAAGATGCTGATTATAGAAATGCTGGTTTAGCAAACCGTCCGCAAGGCCTTCGTGACCGTTCGGTTTATGTTCGTAAAGAGACTATTGGCGTATATCCCGATACTTTATCTTGGATACACGATTATACTTATTCATTCAACGATCCTCTAACTCAAAAGTATTTTTGGCATCCTGCATACGATAATTATCCTGTAGTAGGTGTTAACTGGAAACAAGCACGGGCATTTTGTGTTTGGAGAACAGAATTCCTTAATTCACATTTAAGAAGTAAAAAAGGTGGTGTTGATTTAGCTGAATTTCGCTTACCTACTGAGGCCGAGTGGGAATGGGCTGCCAGAGGAGGTTATACATTAAATCCATTTCCATGGGGAGGTCCTTATACCAGAAATGAAAAAGGATGCTTCTTGGCAAACTTTAAACCACTTAGAGGTAATTACATTGCCGATGGTGGTATCCGTACAGTAATAGCTGCACATTATCCTCCAAACGATTGGGGTCTGTATGATATGTCGGGTAATGTTGCTGAATGGACAAATAGCGCATTTGATCCTGCTACATATAACTTTACATGGGATATGAATCCAAATTACACTTATAATGCTAAGGAAGATGATCCTCCAGTAATGAAAAGAAAAGTTATTCGTGGTGGATCATGGAAAGACATTGCATATTTCTTGCAAGTTACTACTCGTTCATTTGAGTATCAGGACACTGCTAAATCATATGTAGGCTTTAGATGTGTTCAACCTTATCTGGGTCGTAACAAAGGTGATAATCCAAATAAAGCATCAAGAATTTATAATTAATCGAGTTTTCAAACCAAATCAAAATATCTAACAAATTTTAATCATGGGCTTATTCAGTTTTACAAAAACACGAGGTTATCGTAATTTCATGGCCAAAGTATATGGCTTAGGGGCAGCAGTAGTACTTATTGGTGCACTATTTAAAATTAATCACTATCCTTATGCAGATATAATGCTTATTATCGGTCTAGGTACTGAAGCATTAATATTTTTCTTCTCGGCATTTGAACCACCGCACGTTGAACCCGACTGGAGTCTTGTACATCCGGAATTAGCTGGTATGTACGGTGGAGTTAAGAATAGAGAATTAAAGAAAAGAAAATCACCTACCGAAATGCTTGACGAAATGCTTGAGAAAGCTCAAATTGATGAAGCAACTATTGGACGTTTAGGAGACGGTATGGGAAGATTAAGTGAAAATGCACTTAAAATGAATAGCGTGGCTGATGCTGCGGTTGTGTCTGAAGAGTTTTATAAAAATATGAAAACTGCATCAGGTTCAGCCCAGGATTTAAGTTATGCTTTCGGTAAAGAGGTTGAAGCAACAAACCAGTATTCCGAGAATATGGTTAGAGTTAATGAAGGAGCTACTAGTCTAGCAACTGCTTATGGTGAGGTAAGTGATGCTATGAAAGCTGATGTTACTACAACTGAAGAATTTACAGGATCTGTAAAAGCTGCTACTCAATCAGCACAAAGTTTAGCTGACAGCTATGAAAAATCTGCTGAGATATTATCTAAATCTGTTTCTGCTCTTGATTTTACTGCCGTTGAAGGTGATGCTTATAATGAACAATTACGTAAGATCGGTGAAAACTTATCAGCGCTTAATGCGATTTATGAGATTCAGTTACAAGGTACCAATAAAGCTGTTGAATCATCAGAACAGTTACAGGTTACAATGAATGAATTCCTTTCAAAACTTGAAACATCAACCGCATCAACAGCTGAATTTTCAGGCCAGATGGAATCTCTAACACAACGTATGAGTTCTCTAAATAAAGTTTATGGTAATATGCTATCAGCCATGAATGCTAATGTTTAGCATATTTTTTAATTATAATTTCCATAAATTAATACAATAAAAAATGGCTGGATATAAAGAAACCCCACGGCAAAAAATGATTGCTATGATGTACCTGGTACTCACAGCACTCCTTGCACTAAATGTTTCTAAAGAGATTCTGGATGCTTTCCTAGTGGTTAACAAATCAATGGAAAGCACTAACGAGAGCCTTACGGCAAAAATACAAGAGAAGTATGCTCAGTTTGAGAATCAATATACCATGAACCCAAAAAAGGTTGGACCCTATTGGGAACGTGCAAGAAACATTAAAGAAGAAGCAACTAGTTTAATTAAATATCTCGATTATATTAAGTATGAATTAGTAAGGGTAAGTGAGAGGAAAGACTCCACTGAAATAATGAACCTTTACTATGTTGATACTGTGATAAACGGAGTTAGAAAAAAAGTTCTCGATTTGAGAGCTGTACCTTCGAAAGATAAGTTCGATGCAACTACTTTCTATATGATGCGCGAAAATCAAAGTGGTGAAGCGTATACTTTGTCGAAGAAAATGCAGGTTTATCGCGATACCGTTCTTGATATTATGAAACTACCTGCAAACTCTACTAAAGTCGGGCTGATAACAAACCCGGAAGGAAAACCATTTGCTTATCAGGATGCTGGTGGAACACCTCAGTCTTGGGAACAGCATAACTTTTATCATACTATTCTTGCTGCAGATATTACAATCTTAAATAAAATTATTGCTGAAGTAAGATCAGCTGAGTTTAATACTCTTAACCATTTGTATGCATCAGTTAGTGAAAAAGACTTTAAGTTCGATAACGTAGAAGCAAAAATAATTCCAAAGAGCACCTACATTTTTAAAGGACAGAAGTATGAAGCAGATGTACTTGTTGCTGCTTATGATTCAAAAACACAATTGAATAGTAAGTATGTACAAGGTATTGATAAGTGGAAAGAGTCTGATTTAGGTAGAGCCAAAACTGTGGAAGGTGAAGAAGGAAAGATTAAATTGGAGTTTGCTACTAACGCCGAAGGATTACAAAAATATGCCGGTGTTATTCAAATGCGTGATCCGGTAACTGATGAATTTGTTTCATATCCATATGAGGGTTCATATTATGTAGCCCCACCATCACTTACCGTTGCCCCTTTAAAAATGAATGTATTTTATATAGGTGTAGACAATCCCGTTTCAATTTCAGCAGCCGGTTTGTCAAAGGATCAAATTAATCCGGTAATTTCCATAGGTAAATTAACCAAAAAGGATGGTGAATGGTCGGTACGAATTAATAAAAGACCCGAAGGCAAAAGTATTGCTACCATTAGTGCATCAGCAGAAATAGATGGCGACAGGATTTCACTTGGACAATCAGAATTTAGAGTTAAGCGAGTACCAGATCCTACTGCCGAGATTGGTGGTATGACAGATGGTCAGATCGACAAAAATGTACTTCTTGCTGCAGCTGCTATTATCCCTAATATGAAAGATTTTGAGTTTGATCTATATTTTGTTGTTGGATCATACACCTTTGGCGCAATTATAAATGGTGACTGGGTTCAAAAAAACGTTAAAGGAAACGTTTTTAATGAAGAGGTTAATAATATAATTCGTAATGGTAAAAGAAAACAAAAGTTTTTCTTTGAAAATATCCAAGCAACGGGCCCTGATGGAACAACCAGAAGGCTAAACCCAATTAACTTGGAACTTAAGTAACATTAAAAATATTGTAGGATGAAAAAATTGTTAGTCGGCTTAATTACATTTTCAATGCTGCTTTCATTAAGTGCAGTATCTCAAATAATCAATGAGGCACCAGTTGATGGATTGTTTCCTGAAGAGAGCTGGAGTGTAAATAAAAAGCCTATTCCATATCCTCCAATTCGTAAGGCTGACGTAATGTGGTCGAAGAGGATTTGGCGTGAGATAGATTTTAAGCAAAAGTTCAATCAAAAGTTTTATTACCCAATCGATTCTCAGGCTAACTGGAAGTCGTTTATAATGATTGTGCTTGATGCTTTGAAAGAGGGTGGCCAAATGACAGCCTATGATATTAGTAATACTGATGAGTTACTAGTACCAATAACTTTTAATGAAATAGTTGGCCGACAAACAGATACTCTACCTACTGTAGGTCGTCGTCCTTATCCACCTTATGAAGAATACGATACATTGATTATTACTGAATTTGATCCCACAAAAGTGATGAGATTACGTATTAAGGAAGATTGGTATTTTGATAAGCAACGCAGTCAAATGATGGTACGCATAATTGCCTTGTGTCCTGTTCTTATGGTTGAACGTGATGGACAGGAACAAACGTCGCCGCTGTTTTGGATTTCCTATGCAGAAGCTCGAGATGTATTTGCTCAAGCACTCGTTTTTAATGAGTTTAACTCTGCAGCACGGCTCACATACGACGAATTATTTTGGAAGCGATTGTTCGATAGCTATATTTATAAGGAACAAAATGTATACGATAGGCGAATTAATGCCTATGCAACTGGGGTTGATGCTTTACTTGAATCAGAAAGAGTAAAAACAGAAATGTTCATGTTTGAAGAAGATCTGTGGCAGTATTAATAACTCTTATATTAAATATAGAACCTCTCAGAAATGGGAGGTTTTTTTATTTCCATTAGATTGCAGTTTTCTAAATCAGATTAACTTTGTGAGGTAGTTTAATAATATGCAGAGTTTTCTTGAAAGCAATATAACTTATCTTAAGGGAGTTGGTCCTAAAAAGGCTGAAATCCTAAAAAAGGAATTGGGTATAGTTATTTTTGATGATCTATTAAATTATTTCCCTTTCAGATATGTTGATAAAAGCAGGATATATAAAGTAACGGATGTAGTTTCTGATAATACCTATTTTCAACTCGTAGGTAAGATCTCGAGTCTTGAAAAAGTTGGAGATAAACGAACAAGATATATAACTGCTACGTTTACAGATGATTCAGGAAGTATTGGGCTTATCTGGTTTAGAGGTCTACAGTGGGTTTTGAATCGGTTCGTACCAGGACGGAAATATATTATCTTCGGTAAACCCTCAGTATTTAAAAACCAATTTAATTTTGTACATCCTGAAATTGAGGATTATGATGTTGAATCATTTAAACTTAGTGGGCAAAGGCTCGAAGGTATATACAGCTCGACCGAAAAATTAAAAAATTCGGGTCTGGGAGCCAGAGGTATAAGTAAACTAATAAAAGAATTACTAAGCCAATGTACTAACAGATTATATGAAACCCTTCCAGAATATATCTTGTCGAAATATAAACTCCTTGATAGAGAGCAATCCCTCATAAATATACATTTTCCTTCAAATTCAACCATAATAACAAAGGCAAGCGAACGGCTTAAGTTTGAAGAATTATTGTTGATTCAATTGCAGATACTTGGGCAAAAAAATTCATTGAACCGTAAAATTATTGGGCAAACCTTTGAAGTTGTAGGTAGTACTTTTAATGATTTTTATGAAAAGCATTTGCCATTCACTTTAACCGACGCACAAAAACGCGTAATTAAAGAAATAAGGGCTGATATGCGAAACGGTTATCAAATGAATAGACTTCTGCAGGGCGATGTAGGTAGCGGAAAAACTCTGGTTGCTTTAATGTGCATGTTATTGGCGATGGATAATGGATTTCAGTCATGTATAATGGCTCCAACCGAAATATTAGCTACACAACACTTTAATAGTATTACTAGCATGCTTCAAGGTATGGATATTCGGGTTGAATTACTTACCGGTTCAACAAAAAAAAAGAAACGAACTGTTATTCATGAAAGCCTTATTGATGGTAGTTTACATCTATTAATTGGAACCCACGCTGTAATTGAAGATACAGTTAAGTTCAATAATCTCGGTTTTGTAGTTATTGATGAACAGCATAGATTTGGCGTGGCTCAACGAGCAAAATTATGGAGAAAAAATAAAGTGCCACCCCATGTGTTGGTAATGACAGCAACACCAATTCCCCGAACGTTGGCTATGACAGTTTATGGGAATCTTGATATATCAGTTATCGATGAACTACCTCCCGGTAGAAAACCCGTAAGTACATCCCATTTATTTGAAAAAAGCAGATTACGTGTACTTGGATTTATGCGAGAGCAAATAAAACTGGGGAGGCAGATATATGTAGTTTACCCATTAATTCGAGAATCTGAAAAAGTTGATCTTAAAAATCTTATGGATGGATATGCGAATATGCTTCACGATTTCCCAATGCCGGAATATCAGGTAAGCGTGCTACATGGTCGTATGAAACCTGAAGATAAAGATTTTGAAATGCAACGATTTGTAGAGGGTAAAACGGATATAATGGTTTCCACAACAGTTATTGAAGTAGGTGTTGATGTGCCAAATGCCTCTGTAATGATAATTGAGAACTCGGAGCGTTTCGGCCTTTCACAACTTCATCAACTTAGGGGTAGGGTAGGACGTGGAGCCGATCAATCATATTGCATACTTATGTCAGGTTATAAGCTTTCAAACGAAGGTCGCAAACGTCTTGAAATAATGGTTGATACCACAGATGGTTTTAAAATTGCAGAGGCCGACCTGCAGCTTCGAGGTCCGGGAGATTTGCAAGGAACACAACAGTCGGGTGTTCTGGATCTTAAAATTGCCAGTTTAGTTCATGATACCGATTTAATAACAAAAACCAGAAATCTTGGAGAAGAAATATTGCAAAATGACCCAGCTCTTTCTTCACCACAAAATATGCTCCTTAAAAAACAATTAGAACAAATTAAAAAAGGAAAACAAAATTGGGGAAGAATTTCATAGTCCTGATTCTCTGTAATCAAATTGGCAGTTTTACTACTTTCCTTCTTGGCAATCCTCTGTATGATTTATTTGGTTTAAATGGTCTACAATACAACTTTCAGCACCCTAACTGCCCGTGTCTTTCGCAAATATCATTACTTTTGCAGGTTATTACAAAAATGCATTAGAATGAAGATTTCGTATAACTGGCTTAAACAGTACATTGATATAAATATTGAGCCTGAAAGATTATCCACAATATTAACTGATATTGGTCTTGAAGTTGAAGGAATGGAGAAATTCCAGTCGGTTAAGGG
>JABMPH010000195.1 GCA_013203805.1 Bacteroidota bacterium
CCTTTACATACTATTGACCAATTAATTCCAACGGTTTCAACACCAGATGAATTTCAAAAACTTATTTCTAAGATAAAGACTGATAAACAATTGGTTGAAATGGAGAAAATAATTGAATATAGCCAGAGTTACTACTTACCGTTTAATCACAACAAATTATTAGATGTATACTATGGCAAAAGTTAAAAATACTGTAAGTTCTGTTTCTGTAGTTATTGCAACTCTTGGAGGAGAATCTCTTCGGGCTGCAATCGAATGTTTAAATGCAGGAAGTCATGTCCCTGATGAGATTTTGGTATGTATTCCAAAGGAATATGCAGGCAATGTTGAAGGAATTGAATTTGATAACCTTAAAGTGATTTTAACTGATTGTCGGGGTCAGGTTGCTCAAAGAGTCATTGGCTTTCAAAATGCAAAATCTCCATTTGTTTTGCAAATGGATGATGATATTTATTTGGAGCATTCTTGTATAGATGAGCTATTAAAAATTGTTAGTTCTGCTCCAAACATAGCTGCCGGTCCTAAAATGTATGATCTGTACTCCGGGAAATATCATTCATTTCTTGTCCCACGTGACAATACATTAATATTATTTAATAAGTTATTTTATGCAGTTGCAAATGGGAAGAAAGGTTATCAGCCTAGTAAAATTAGTAAGTCCGGAATTAATTTTGGGATTCCCGAAGAGCCAGACACATGGAATAATGTGGATTGGTTATCGGGCGGCTGTTTGATGCACCGTAAAGAAAATTTATTACTTTATAATTATTATCCTTTTACGGGAAAAGCTTACGCAGAGGATTTATTCCATAGTAATTTACTGAGAAAAAATAAGATAATACTTGTCAGGAGTGGAAAAGCCTCATGTAAAGTCGACTTTAGATCATCAAAAGGAAATCTATTTGAGATGATTTGGAATTATTCAAAACCAATAATACCGATGAAATATTTTGTCAAATCAATTAATGGAAGTCTCCCAAGGTTATATGCAACAATATTCTTAACTGCTATAAGATTAATTCTATCGAAAATTCATAATATGAGAGCGATATGATATGTCTGGAAGGCTATTAGAAAAAATACTTTTCCCCTTATTTATAATTAATATTACCGTTAGTGCAAATGGATGGGCAATCTTTGGTTTCGGTGTAGGGGAAGCCATTTATTGGTTAATAATAGCAATTGCATTCGGAATAGGTTTTAATTCACCATATAGAAACACCGTTGTTATATTATTTACTCTTACAATAATATTTAAAAGTTTTGAATTAGTTTTTAGTAATGATATTGTTACATTTATAGGAAAAATGTTGCTAGGAGTTATTTTTATCATTTCTGGAGCCAAGATATATGGAAAAAATCCTGGTTTGTTACACAAACAATTAATCATATTTATGATATTATCAATCCCTGTAATGTTACTCCAAATAACTGGAGTAAGTTATATATTTATGGGTTGGAACACTGAAATCGCACATGATTTAAGTATTCTTTCTTATGAGGAGATCGGTTCTTTCAAAAATTTTCATTTGTATCCTACACTTTTTGTAAAATCAAAGGAACTAATTTATTTTATTGCACAAGGTCGGCCATCAGGTTTATTATACAGTAATAATGTATTATCTGTTTTTGTAACAATAACTATTGCACTAAATTTTATTTTGGTTAAGGATATCAAAATTCGTTATTCTAATATAATTATAACAATTGCATTAGTATTAACCAGGAGTCTGTTGTGTATTGGAACCACATTATTAATTTATCTTATATTTATACTACTAGGATCTAGTTGGTGGAGAAAAAGGGCTGGTATGTTTCTGCGGTTGTTAATATTTGTCTCATTAGGTTATTGGTTTATTTTTCCAGGTTTATTTGATGCTTTTTTTAGTGAATCAAAGTTATATGGCAGTTTATTGCCACGACTGATTGATATTGGAAATGTCTTGCATTTAGATTTTGTTGATGGCCTTTTCAAATCACAAAGGGCGATGTTAAACCTTAGTCATTTAAACATGGAAGATTCATATTCAGGCATCTCTATAATACTCAAAAGCGTTGCGGCAATACCGATTTCCATTGGTTTGGTAATTTTAACTAAAATGTATATAAGCAGGTTGCGTACTTTTATATATTATGCAAATTATCCAATTATTGTTTATATGGTTTTCATTATTACCTGTATTATAACTCAATTAGGAGTCCCATACTTAGGGGCACCCTCCTTCCAGTTTATATTAGGTTTTGGCCTTTACCCATTATTTACAAAACTATGGAAGAACAAACCCAGTCTTCCAACTTCTTAGAATGATTGGTATGAAAGTATTGCAAGTTATTAATTCATTGGAAATCGGCGGAGGCGCGGAGAAATTAGTTCTTGATCTTGCATTGTTATTGAAAAAAAGGGGTATTCATGTTGAGGTTTTATCAATAAAAAATCCATACTTGTCAAGTAATGGTAGTTACTGTGACATATTGAAACGCCAAGGCATACCTGTTCATTTCCTAAATAATTCAAAATTCTATGCCCCTATTAACATTTATCGATGTTATCGGTTCCTTAAAAATAATAAATATGATATAGTCCACTCACACTTATTTCCAACTCTGTATATAGTCGCAGGAGCTAATTGTAGATCTTCATTTAGAACCACTCTTATAGCGACTGAACACGCTACTACTAATAATAGAAGATCTATTTTACTATTCAAATTATTAGATAAATTGGTTTATAAAAGTTATTCTCAAGTAATTTGTATTTCTGAAGGCACAAAAGAATCATTGAATTTGTATTTAAATCAACGAATGAATATGATTGTAATAAATAATGGCATAGATAATGTCGCTTTTTATGAAGCAGAACCAATTTCTATTAAATCTTTATTAAAAGTAAATAATACCCCTTTTTTAATATTGCAAATTGCAAGCTTTAGAAAAGCGAAAGATCAGGATACTTTGATCCATGCGATGACTTATTTGCCGAACGATATTCATGTTGCATTTGCAGGCGATGGTGAAAGAATTAGCTTATGTAAAAAAATCGTTGAAAAATTAAACTTGCAAAACCGAGTACATTTTTTAGGTGTTAGAAACGATCTTCCATGCATTATAAAATCTGCTGACGTCGTTGTAGTTTCATCACATTGGGAAGGTTTTGGGCTGGCCGCAGTTGAAGGCATGGCTTCAGGGAAACCGGTTGTTGCGTCAAATGTCAAGGGCTTAGCAGAAGTTGTACGCGGTGCAGGTATGCTTTTTGAGCAGGGAGACTTTGCCGAACTAGCTAGGTTAATTTTGCAACTGAAGAATGATAAATTGCTCTATATTTCAGTTTCAGAAAAATGCATAATTCGGGCCGAGAAGTATAATATAAAAAGAATGACTAACGAATATGAAAATGTTTACAGTAATTATAAGTCTAATACATGACTATAAAAAAGGGATCTCCAAGGCATTCCAGAAAAGGTGTAAAATTATTTTTTGTAAATAAATATTTTAAAGCATTTTGATTTTAACTTGTATAATTGAAGTATAAGTAAAAATCATATTCTTAGGTTTTAAAAAAGTAAAAATATATAACACACTAAATATTAAAATATTTATCTCAAAGGCGACAATATGGAACAAATTATCATTAAGAACATTTCAGAGGAGACCATTGATATTTATAAAACTTGCTTTGACCGGAATGGCAGCCCCAAAAATGAGGAAAATATTAAGTGGCAATTTCTTTCTCGTCCAAACTATAAAAAATATGTGGATATTGCTTTTGATGAAGCAGCCAGTAAAACAGCTGCTATTTATGCTGTATCTCCTGTACCCTTTAAAATTGGAGAAAATAAGGTAATTGGAACCCAATCTTTAGACACAATCACTGATGTTGATTATAGGGGAAAAGGTTGGTTTATTAAATTAGCCAATAGTGTTTATCAGAAAGCGGCAAATGATGGTGTGGCATTGGTATATGGATTCCCTAATGGGAATTCAATTCATGGTTTTAAAAAGAAATTAGATTGGGCTGTGCTTGATCCGGTGCCCTTTTTAATTAAACCATTGGGATCTGAGTACTTTACCAAAAAATTATCATTTTTAAAATTTCTCCCCAATATAAAATTTTCATATTTTAAATATAAAAATAGTAAGAAATATAATTTAATTGAAAATAGAACTTTTCCAGTTGATGTTGACAGGATATGGCAAAACTTTGTACGTGACATTATAGTATGTGTTAACCGAAACAAGGAATATTTGGATTGGCGGTATATTCACAAGCCTAATGAAAACTATAGGATCATCCATTGTTATGATGAAAAACAAAATTATCAGGGGTTCATTGTTTTTGTTGTTAAGGAAAAGCATGACGGAAAAATTGGTTATATCATGGAACTAATTTATAACCCGGATTTCCCGGAAACAGGAAAATTACTGTTGCAATATGCAAATGATAGGATCAGAAAACAAAATGCGGATTGTATTTTAAGCTGGTGTATGGAGCATTCTCCAAATTATTCTGTGTTTAAAAGGGAATTTTACATTAATATGCCTGAAAAGATTCGACCTATTGAGCTTCACTTTGGGGTGAGGTCGTTTGATGAGAAATTTACTGATATAGTAAACAAAAGAGAAAACTGGTATATTAGTTACTC
>JABMPH010000196.1 GCA_013203805.1 Bacteroidota bacterium
CTTATATGCAGCTTCAATAAAATATTCAGGTCCTTTCTGGAAAGTTATTCGTCCAAGAAAGGTTACTATTTTTTCATTTAAATGTCGTTTTACTTCTTCAAGTTCAGAAAACAATTCCTGATCAACAGCATTATGCACTGTAATCACTTTGCCAGGATCAATTCCATATTTCTCAATTACTGTTCTTCGTGTTAAATTGCTTACAGTAATTACCCTGTCGGCCTTTTCCATCCCTTCTTTTTCGATAGCGTAAACAATAGTGTTTACATTTTCTCCTGTGCGATCGAATTCGGTAGCATGCATGTGAACAACCAGTGGCTTGCCCGATGATTCTTTGGCAGCTACTCCCGCAGGATATGTTAACCAATCGTGAGCATGTATAATGTCATAATCCTCTTTAAGAGCCAGAGCCGAAGCCACAAGAGCATATCTGGAGATTTCTTCCATTAGATTTGCACCATACTTGCCGGAAAATTTATAATCTCTTGAAAATACTTTACTGGTATATTCTTCACCTGTTTTTTGCTGCTTCTCAAGTAATGTTGTAAATTCTTCAGGACCAACATATGGAACAATGTTTGAGCCAATCTCAAGATATTTTATCCGATCCCAATATTCATTATAGTTTTCATCTTTAAAGTCGAAAGGAACATCACTGGCGTTAACTAACCTCACAGCTTCTTCGCTTTCATCGCCATATGCTTTTGGAACCACGAAAATTACATCAACATTATGCTTGGCAAGACCTTTTGTAAGACCAAAACAAGCAGTTCCTAAACCTCCTGTGATATGTGGTGGAAATTCCCACCCAAACATTAATATTCGCATAGTAATAATTTCAAATTAATTGTGTGGTTTATCATATTAATTACCAGCATTATCTATCATTGATTTAATTCTTAATAATTCCGCAACACTCCATGCTTGTGATATTGCTCCCCCAGCTTTATGTGGTGGGTCGCCATCATAGACTTCTGAAATGGTACCTATTCCATCATCATACATTTCTTTTTCAAAATCAGAGTAGATATCCATAATTGCATCAATACCTGACTCACCAAATACTTTAAGGTAAGCTTCTGCATAAGCTCCCAATAACCATGGCCAGGCAGTACCCTGATGGTAAGCTTTATCGCGTTTTTTTTGATCACCTTTGTAGGTACCTTTATAATTGGAGTTTTTTGGAGAAAGTGTTCTTAGTCCTCTTTTCGTAAGTAATTCGCTTTTAACGACATTTAATATGCTAAATGACTGATCTTCTTCAAGTGGACTATATTGAAATGATACAGCAAAAATCATATTTGGTCTCACCGACCAATCTTTGTAGTTACCGTTAACAGAATCTGCTAAATATCCCTTTTCTTTATCCCAGAAAGTATTGTTGAATGAAGATTTAATTATTTCCGGCCATTGATCCCAACCCTCCACAAATGAACTGTCGCCTGCTTTTTTTGCTAATTCAAGGCAAAAACTAACTCCGTTATACCAAAGTGCATTTATATCAACTGCATAACCAGTTCTCGGTGTTACAGGATTGCCGTCAACAATTGCATCCATCCATGTTAAAGCTTTGCCAGGTTCTCCGGCCCATATAAGACCACTGTCGTGCATTTTAATATTAAACAGGGTTCCGTTTTTAAAGCTTTCAAGAACATGTTTAAGCTGATTTCCATACTCTTTCCAGATGTTGGTATCTTTATCACCATGTAAATGAAGTTGCTGCAATGCCCATATAAACCATAAAGAAGTGTCAACGGAGTTGTATGAAGCTTTTTCGCCACTACCAACATTTGGAAACAAGCCATTTTTCAACTCTCTCAACATTGTATTTGTTACATCTTTAAAAGCCTTAACATCATTTCGAGTTAATGTTAGTCCCGGAAGTGCAATAAATGTATCTCTGCCCCAACGTCCAAACCATGGATATCCGGCTACAACTTCAGCTTTATCATTGTTACGAATAATAAATTCTTCAGCTGCGTTAAGAAGGCAATTCTCAAAATTATCTCTTGGTGTACGCTTTTTTACTTCAGAAGTCCATTGTCGTTTAAGCGTTGATGGATTTTTTTCTTCTAAACTTACAGATATAATAACCGATTCACCTGCTTTAAGTTTAACATCAAAGTATCCAGGTACAAATAAATCTTCGGTACTATCATAACCCTGTTTGCGTTCTCTGAAATATTCAATATCATAATACCAATTAGGGGCATGAGTATATTCGGGTTTCTTCGAAAATTGCATGTAAACTCTTGAGTATCCATCGTAAAGTTGCCAGCTTACTCCATTTTTTGCCCCATTAAACTCTTTGTTTACAATATCATTAGCTTTTGATAACTCATGCACGTTTCTAAATGCAAGAAAAGGTTTAAGTCGGAAAGTTACTTGCTGTGATGCTAGTTCAAGTGTATATTTGATAAACATTCGATCTTCATTTGCAGCAAATATATATTCCTTCACAAATACAATTCCACCCATTTGGTAAATTAGTCTTGGGTTTGGGTCGGATACAAATTCCTTTAAATATTTATGACCTTTAGGTTCGTAAACACCACCGGGATACATGCGCATCCCAACATGAAATTCAAAATTGTTAGCTATGATAGTTTCATCAATTTCGGAAAGTAATACATGGTTGTTGTCGTCGATATTTGGTTGAGGAGCAACTAATAACCCATGATATCTTCGTGTGTTTGTAGTAATTATGGTAGTACTGGCATAGCTTCCTGCACGATTGGTGCGTAGTAATTCGCGATGCAGTGAGTATTTTAAATTAATAAGTTGGGTTTTGTTAAAATCTATATAACTCATCTATTTATCTTATTGATTGTGTTTTTATAAACTATGTTAACTGTACTTTAAATTTTGAATTTTAGAAAGTTTAAAGTTACAGGTTTTTTCCGAATAATTGAACAATGAAATTTTCAATGCTTGTAAAAATCAAGTAGCTATCACTTAATTAACAGTTAATCATCTATATTAATCCTCACTAATTTCGATGCTCAATTACTTTTGCAAAAGTATTCCAATTTAGAAATCAATAACCTATATTTTTTAAGATTAACTTAAACTTAACCATATATATCAGACCTTTTCATTTGCAAAAATTTTAAAGAAACTAATTATAACGTTTGCGGGAATTTTACCGTCTCCATAACTTTGTATTATATCACCATTGAAAAAATCCATAAGTATATAAAAAAGCATATGTTAAACGAGCAAAAAAGATACATTTGCGGTATTAATACTCAAATAACTTTAACATGAACTTTACTCGAATTCTATTAGCAGTAGTACTATTGTCCTTTTTCTCAAAGCTTAATGCTCAAGATAAAACACCATTAAATCACTCTGTTTACGATGGCTGGAACGCCATAACCGGCACTTCTATTTCAAATGATGGGAAATGGGTAGCATATGAGATTAACCCGCAGGAAGGCGATGGCAATTTGTTTATGTATGATGTTGAAAATAAGAATTATAGTTCGGTGGCACGTGGTTATAAGCCCGTTTTGTCATCTAATTCTAACTTATTATTTTTTAATATCAAACCACAATTTGATTCTGTCCGGGCAGCTAAGCTAAAAAAAGTTAAGAAGGATAAACTCCCCATAGATTCGCTTGGAGTATTAATTGTATCAAGCGGTGAAATTAGAAAGTATTCCAACCTGATGAGTTTGAGGGTTCCGGAAGAAAAATCTGATTGGCTGGCATTTGCTCTAAAAATGAAACCGGCAACAAAGGATACAATAGTTTCTGATACATTAGTGCCTAAAAAGAAGTCAAATAAAAAGGATAAGAAAAAAGAGAAAGGCGAATTATTAGTTATTCTAAACCCCATTACCGGCGATTCGGTTTCTTTTGAAAATGTAACTAAATACGCTATCTCAAAAAATGGCAACTTATGTTCATTTGTAAGAGTTATGGGAGATAGCATCGACTCCATTCAGGTTGCTTACTATAATATTAACAAAAAGAAATATTCATTAATAATTAATGAACCCGGGTATTCTGAAAATATAGAAATTGATGAGCAGGGTAATCAGTTCGTATTTACTTTTTCAACTGATACAATTAAGGAAAAAGCATTTGGATTGTATTATTATGATGTGCCCAAAAATAAACTGAAGCTTGTTTCTGGTGATAGTTTCTCAACCCTGGTAAGCAATTGGTCGGTTAGTGAAAATGGGAAAATTTATTTCAATAAAGCTGGATCAGAATTGTATTTTGGAACGGCACCAAAGCCAGTACCTGCCTTAAAAGATACTCTTACCGAAGATGAAAAAGTAAGTGTAGATATCTGGAATTGGAAGGATGTGCAACTACAACCACAACAACTAAAGCAGTTGGAGCAGGAAAAGAAAAGATCTTATACTGCAGTATATTTCCCCAAAAAAGATAGAGTAATCCAGCTAGCCAACGAAAAAATTAAATCGGTAAGTATTAATCCTAAGGCTGAAGGAAAATATAGTTTAGGTTTCGATCATAATCCATATCAACGTATGACATCATGGGAAGCTAGTCGTTATCAGGATGTTTATTTGGTTAACCGGGAAACCGGCCATCAAACTCTTGTGCTAACGAAGGTTGCTTCAAGTGTGGTTTTGTCTCCAAATCAGGATTATATACTATGGTATAACATAGCTGATAGCTCTTGGAACTCATATAATATTAATGGAAGTAATTCGGTTAATCTTACATCAGATTTGGGTATAAACTTTTATAACGAAATTAATGATGTACCTAACGAAGCCTACCCATATGGCTTTGCCGGATGGACTAAAGAAGGATATCCAATTGTGTATGATAGTTATGATCTTTGGCAAATGGATCCAAGTGGGAAAAAGAATCCGGTAGTTATTACAAAAGGTGTTGGGAGAAAGAATAAAATCAGATTCAGGTATGTGAAGCTGGATAAAGAACTCCAGTACTTGCCTGAAAATTTACTGTTATCAGCGTTTAACATGTTAAACAAAGATGATGGGTTCTATTCTCTAAACATTAAAGATAAGGGATTCCCCATAAATCTAGTTATGGAAAGTTTTAATTTCTCCTACCCACTTAAAGCAAAAAATGTGGAACAATTAATTTGGAATAAGCAATCATTTAAAGTTTTTCCTGATTTATTCACAAGCAACGTAAGTTTTGCTGATATCGTAAAGATTACCAATGCAAATCCACAACAGGTTGATTATCGTTGGGGAAATGTTCAACTTGTTGACTGGGTAAGTTTTAATGGGGATAGTTTACAGGGGTTATTGTATACTCCCGAAAATCTGGATCCAAACAAAAAATATCCTATGCTGGTATATTTTTATGAAAGATATAGTGACCAGTTACATTCATATTACACACCAAAACCAATTAGATCAGTCATTAATTTTAGTTATTATGTAAGTAATGATTATGTGATTTTTATTCCTGATATTGTTTATACTGATGGTTATCCAGGCCCGAGCGCATTTGATTGCATAATAAGTGGTACTCAAAAAATGTGTGATGACTTTAGTTTTATCGATCGAAGCAGGCTCGGAATTCAGGGTCAGAGTTGGGGCGGTTATCAAGTTGCATATTTGGTAACCCAAACTAATATGTACAAAGCAGCAATGGCTGGAGCACCAGTGAGTAATATGACAAGCGCTTATGGCGGAATAAGGTGGGAAAGTGGTATGAGCAGGGCTTTTCAATATGAACAAACACAAAGCAGAATTGGTGGAAATTTATGGGATAAGCTCCCTTTATATATGCTAAATTCACCGTTGTTTTCAGCGGATAGAGTTGAAACTCCGCTACTTATTATGCATAATGATAAGGATGGAGCAGTCCCATGGTATCAGGGAATTGAATTGTTTAATGCTTTACGCAGACTTGATAAACCAGTCTGGATGCTAGTTTATAATGGAGCACCACATAATTTAAAACGTAGAGCCGACTGTAAAGATCTTACTATAAGGATGCAGCAATTTTTTGATTTTTACCTCAAAGATGCACCTGAGCCTGTGTGGATGAAAACAGGTATTCCTGCTATTAATAAAGGGAAGACATATGGATTTGAGAATGACTAAACTAATATGGATTGGAAATCCATAGGTTTCATTGACGAATGAAATTCGTTAAGTAAATTCCAAATCTCAACTATACAAATCTCAAATAATATCCAATGTTCAATTTCCAAACCTAAAAATACTATTCACAATCCTTTTTTGGAAGAAATTTGGGATTTTTGAATTTGGTTTTTGCTCATTATTTGGTTTTTGATTTTTGTAATTTGTAGTTTCATAGTTGTTGTTTATAGAAACTAAAGTGTCTGCAATAAAATTGCAGGGTTTTAACCATTAACTAGATAATATAATCTGTATTATTGCGGTTTGAAACGAGAATAACCAAATGAAGGATAAAAAATTCGATAGCAGTTATATTAAAATGGCCTATGTATGGGCCGAAAACTCATATTGCGACAGACGAAAAGTAGGTGCTTTAATTGTAAAGGATAGAATGATAATTTCTGATGGGTATAATGGAACCCCTGTTGGATTTGAAAATGTTTGTGAAGATGAAAATGGTGATACCAAAGCATATGTGCTTCATGCAGAAGCCAATGCAATTACTAAGGTTGCCAAATCACACAATAGTAGTCAAGGCGCAACATTGTATATTACTGATTCCCCTTGCATTGAATGTGCAAAGTTGATAATTCAAGCCGGTATTAGCAGAGTTGTGTATTCGCGTAAATATCGCATAACCGATGGACTAGATCTACTGGAAAGAGCAGGAATTGAATTAGATGAGTTAAGTAATTGATTTATTAGGTTGGTGAGTATTAAACCTTAAACCAGGCTGCTTCTATTTGAGTAATTCTACTTTTACAATCATCATCTATCTTCTTAAATGTTAAATCACTATTATCCTGTATCGAAAAACTGTAAATTCCTGGTTTGACATTGCAATCTGATTTTTCGGAAGTATTGATAAAAGTTATAACATTGTCATTTACAACAATTTTTCCTGATGCGGTTATTGTAGCTTCAACAGAAGGTAACTCTATTGTAAAAGTTAGCCCAACTATTGTAAGCATGGCACCATCATTATAACTTGCCCAGGTTCCTTCCAATGAGCTTTTTTCAATAACAGTCTTTGGAGTAGTTACTTCTTTCTCAACTTTTATAGCATCAACAATGGCTCCCGTATCATTTTGCATAACGACGTATGTAATTGCAAAAGATATTATTGCAATAATAATAACGATGACAAAAAATATTGTAAATGATTTGTTGTTTTTAGTGCTTTTTTTTTGAGATTTTCTTTTCGCCATCGTAATAATCCTTAAACTGTTTGTGAATCAAATTTAATTAACATTTCAAAGGTACTAAATTATAAATCTTATTTAACTTTGCGCCATGAAAGAAATCATTCTTATTTTAGACTTCGGTTCACAATACACACAGCTTATAGCCCGCAAAGTAAGAGAGTTAAATGTTTATTGCGAGATACATCCATACAATAAGATTCCTGAAAATATATCAGCAGTAGTTGGTGTCATCCTATCGGGGAGTCCATTCTCGGTTCGTGATGCTGAAGCCCCAATACCTGATTTATCTAAGATAAAAGGCAAATTACCATTATTAGGAGTTTGTTATGGAGCACAATTTTTAGCTCAATCGGGAGGCGGTGAAGTACTTCCATCAGAAATAAGAGAGTATGGTCGAGCCAACCTTAGTTATATCGATCGATCTTGTACTTTGGTAAATGGCATGAGTGACAATAGTCAGGTTTGGATGTCGCATGGTGACACAATACTAAATGTTCCAGATAATTTCAAAATCTCAACTAGTACTGAAACTGTTAGAGTGGCTGGATTTAAAATTGAAAAGGAAGATACTTATGGCATCCAATTTCATCCTGAGGTTTATCATACCACAGAAGGTAAAGCATTGTTAAAAAACTTTTTAGTTGATATTTGCGGATGCCACCAAAACTGGACTCCCGATTCATTCATCGAATTAACCATTAGCTCATTGCAGGCTAAACTTGGAAATGACAAGGTTGTACTGGGTTTGTCAGGTGGAGTTGATTCATCTGTTGCTGCGGTATTGCTCCATCAGGCAATTGGTAAAAACCTGTATTGTATTTTTGTTGATAACGGCCTTCTTCGAAAAAATGAGTTTGAAGATGTGCTGCATTCGTACCAAGATTTAGGTTTAAATGTTAAAGGCGTTAATGCTGCTGATAAATTTTTGGACGCATTAATTGGAATCACTGAACCAGAAAAGAAGAGAAAAGCAATTGGTAATTCATTTATTGAAGTTTTTGATGAGGAATCACATTTAATTGAAGATGTAGTATGGCTGGCTCAGGGAACCATATATCCGGATGTGATAGAATCTGTATCAGTTAACGGACCTTCTGCAACTATTAAATCACATCATAATGTTGGAGGTTTACCCGATTTTATGAAACTTAAAATTGTAGAGCCACTAAATACACTGTTTAAAGATGAGGTTCGTCGAATTGGAAGAGCTTTAAATATGCCTTCTTTTATTATTGATCGACATCCATTCCCCGGACCTGGTTTAGGAATAAGGGTATTGGGAGAAGTAACAAGAGAAAGGGTTAAAATTCTTCAGGAAGTTGATCATATCTATATCCAAAATATGAAGGCGTTTGGACTGTATGATAAGGTATGGCAAGCTGCTGCAATATTGTTGCCAGTACAGTCGGTTGGTGTCATGGGTGACGAAAGAACATATGAAAATGTAGTTGCTCTAAGAGCTGTAGAATCAACTGATGGTATGACTGCCGATTGGTCGCCACTACCTTATGACTATCTGTCGAAAGTCTCGAGCGAAATAATAAATAAGGTAAGCGGAGTTAATAGGGTTGTTTATGATATTAGTTCAAAACCGCCAGCAACAATTGAATGGGAATAACTTGTTATTCTCACAATATCGAAAATAATAGCCAAGAAATTATCTGGTTTATCACATTTTCAGAATATCAAATCATAATTTTATTCGATTTTCGTTATTGGTTTGACTTAGTTTTTTATTTTTGATAACTGGATTCACGAATTAATAATGGAAATCAGAAGATTAATATTTATTACCATTATCTCATTTTTTGCTTTAGCAATTAGTGCTCAGTCGGTTATTATACCCAAGTCAGATATTATTGAATCACGAAACGGCAAATCATACTATGTTCATACCGTTCAAAAAGGACAAACCGTTTATTCAATTTCCAGAGCTTATGGTGTAACACCCGACGAAATATATTTTGAGAACCCAGGTACCAAACAAGCGATTTCAATTAATCAAAGTATTCTTATCCCAACAGTTAACAAAGAAACAGAGTTAAAAGAAGAGGTAGTTATGTCTAATTTCGACTTCTTTTACCATGTTGCCTCAAATAATGAAACATTTGAACAAATTAGCTCCATTTATTTAATCCCTGAGAAATATATCGTTAAGGCAAACCCAAATCTTCATTCACCTTTTCGCGAAGGTGAATATGTTAAAGTACCGGTTGAAGATGCATTTGATATTTTGGATGGAAAGGTAACCGCCAACATTCCTAATGTTGTCAATACAAGAACTAGTACTTATAAATCACCAATAAAAAAACCAAGTACTACCGCTGTTAAAAGGCAAGTTGCAGAACCTTCTACAAAAAATAGTACGGAAAAGACTAAAGAAAAGCCCAAATCACAACCTATAGTAAAGAAGACGGGTAAACCGGATTCTGAGACTGTTAGTTTTGATCCCGAAATACCAGTTATACAAGATTATAGGCATGTGGTTATACTTGGTGAAACAACTCAAAGTATAGCTAAGAAGTATGATATTCCGGTGGAGCTTTTAAAAGCAGCAAATCCCGGATTGAGTAATTCAGTGGTTAAAGGTGATAGATTACGGATTCCCGACAAAGCTAAAATTGAAAAACCATCACAAACAGAAACCGAAGATAAACCAGAGCCTAAAATACTGGATATTACTACTAAGGATGATACAACTAGTGCAAAGCCTACCAAGCAGGAAACAGAGGTAATTAAACACATGGTTAAAAAAAAGGAAACCCTCTATAGTATTGGTCGAGAGTATGGACTTACAGTTGCTGAAATTATTGAGGCAAACCCGGGTCTCACAAGCAGCATAAAAATCGGACAAATAATTATTGTTCCAAAAAAAAAAATAAGTAATCCATATATTATTCACAAGGTAACATCCAATACCAAGGTTCGTAAAATTGCTAAGCTGTATCGGATTCATGCGTATGAAATTAAAGAGTTTAACCCTGATTTGGGAAATAAGTTATACACAAGTCAGGAAATTAAAATCCCGGTTGGAAGCCATGCAATAATTATTCCATCACTTCCCGTTATTACTGAAATTGAACAGGATATTGAAGACATTACAGATGATGATAACGGCGATATAATTAAAACTGAGGATTGTGATTTTTCACCTGATATGGACAGGGTATTTAAAGTAGCTCTAATGATTCCTCTTTCGTTGGAAGAAGCAGACAGCTTAAATCATGAACAATTTTTTATGAAGCCTCAACCATTTTTTAAGCCTTTTAGGTTTATTCAATTTTATGAAGGCGCACTTATTGCATTAGATTCATTAGCAAAACAAGGTGTAAATGTTGAGTTTTTTGTTTATGATGTTGATAAGAATATCACTAAAACAATAAAAGTACTTCAACAAAAAGAGCTAAGAACAATGGATCTCATAATAGGACCATTTTTCAACAACAGCTTCAATCAGGTGGCTCTGTTTGCCGGTAATTTTAACATTCCTGTTGTTAACCCACTGTCATATCGCAGCGCAGTTGTAAATGATTATAACACAGTTATCAAAATAATGCCAAGCGGACAATCTCAAATCAGGATGCTTGAAACATTTATCAGTAATTCGTATAATAGTAGTAAGGTATTCCTTATTTCTGAAAATTCATATGAAGACGCCGACATGGTAACTGAAGTTAATAATGGGATTATGTCGACGATTAATAATCAGGTTAAAATCAGTAACGAAGAACTAATTAATCTTTCATATTCAGTAGCAATACGTGATACTTTATTTGATGGAATAACAACACCCCCTTCTTTTATTTTTGAGGGAACAGAAATATACCCCGAGATACTTGAAAACAACATAAGTGACAGTACCGTTATTAATAATTACATAACACGAATAGTTTATTCAAATGATAGCCTTTACCCATTTTATGAAAAGGCTTCGCCAATTAGAAATAATATAGTTGTGCTTTATGGATCTAAAAAATCTTTTATTCTGGATGTTCTAAACCGTTTAAATGAAAGTAGGGATACTTTCGATATAAAACTCATAGGAATGCCTTCTTGGGAGCGCATAAATAATCTGAGTAATGTTAAAATGAATAATCTTAAGTTAAATTACTTTTCGTCGAGTTATGTTGATTATGAACTTGATAAAACACAGGATTTCATCTACATGTTCAGAAATAGATTTAATACTGAACCTGATACATATGCTTTTTCGGGCTTTGATATAACATATTACTTTATAAGTTCGTTGTTTTATATGGGAAATGATTTTAGTAGATGTCTTGAGTATTTTCCTATGGAATTGCTTCAGGGAACATATAGTTTTAACAGGGTAGGTAACACCAATAACTTTGAGAACAATTACTGGAACATGCTACAATTAAAGAAAATGTCGGAAAGTAAAGTTCCTGATTATTTATTGTTTCCTATAAATGATCAGTACGTTGATGATTAGGCCATTAAATATATTTCTTTTTTTTACTGCCGTTATATTATTTTTTACAAGTTGTATGGATACTCGTAAAAAATATTGGGATAATGGTAACATCCAGTCTGAATTAGAATATAAAAACAACAAGCTAAACGGTAAAGCCATTTGGTATTATGAAAATGGGAATAAGGAGCAGGAGGTTAATTATATTAACAACACTCTTGAAGGAGCTCAAATTCGCTGGTATCAAAATGGAAATTTTGAATCAAAGGCGTACTATAAAAACGGAAATCTTGAAGGTTTGGCAACAATGTACGATGAGTATGGAAACTTGTTGTCGGAAGAGAATTATAAAAATGACACTTTAGACGGATCATATACTCTTAAGTATCCATCGGGGGGAATACGAATTAGTGGGTTTTATGTTGGGGGTTACTTTTCAGGACAATGGCTATATTACAATTTAAGCGGAGAAATTATTGGAACAGGTAATTATACAATGGGAAGTGGAATTCAAAAGGCCTGGCACCCAAATGGTAGTTTGATGCGAGAAATTACCTATGTTAATAACTTAAAACATGGTACAGAAAAATGGTATAATGCTGAAGGTGTACTTGAGAAAGTGCTCTATTACAAAGAGGGTGTGCTTTCAGATAATAAGTAGTGAACCATCCTTAGTATCTGCTCATTAGAATATTATCTGGTTTATGACAAAACAAAGATTTCTTTTTCTATACGAAGATCCATCTCTTACGGAAAAAATTATTGACAAGTTGGTTGATGAGAGAGTAAACTTTAGATGTAACCTCGTTAACAATCAAAATGAATTTTTGTTAAAGCTATCCGAATTTAATCCAAATATAATTTTTGTTGAATACCCTTTTGCCACATGGGTTGTTAACGAGGCCATAAACGTGGGTTTAAACAATGATTCGAAAATACCTATAATTGTTTTTTCCAAAAGTGTTAGTTTCGAGAAAGCAATGTTGAATATTAGTGAAAAGGTAACAGATTATATTAATTTTAATAGTATCTCCAGACTTGGTCATGCGGTTAAAAATATTCTGGAATTAAATCGGCTAAGAGATACAGTAATATTGAACAAAAGTATACTCGAAAATAATTTACAATCATATTCTACATTAATTGAGCAGGCGTCAGATGCTATATTCAAAGGTAATTATGCGGGTGATTTTTCTGAGGTTAACAATGCTGCATGCATATTAACAGGATATACGCGGGAAGAATTGCTTAGCATGAATATGAGTGATATTTTCTCGAAGGAAGAATTACAATCAAAGCCTTTGCAATACAATAGGGTTGATAATGGAGAATCGGTAATAAATGAACGTAATATAGTTTCGAAAACTGGTAGGACTATTCCGATTGAGATGAATTCGAAACTAATTGATGCCAACTCGTATTTTTGTATTATTCGGGATCTGACAGAAAAACACAAAATTGAAAAGCAAATTGAAACTCGCGAAGAGAGAATTAGCAATATAATAGAACATTCGTCAAATCTTTTTTACTCGCACAATATCGATGGCAAGTTCACATACGTCAGTCCTAAAACGGAGGAGTTTTTTGATTGTGATCCTGATTATTTTATTAATATGCGATCTTCATTATATACTGATAATCCAATAAATGAGCAAGGAAGATTAAGTACTCAAAGAGCAATTGAAACAGGAGAATCTCAGCCTCCGTTTAAACTTGAGCTAATTGGAAAAATTGGTCGCAAAATCTGGGTTGAAGCAAACGAAACTCCCATAAAAGTTGATGGAAAAGTAACAAGCATTGTGGGTGCTCTTGTAGATATTACAGAATCAAAAAAAATATCAGATAGTTTAATTACCAGCGAAAAGAAATTTAGAACCCTTTTTTCAGAAGCACCTGATCCTATTTTTGTAATTGATGAAAATGGAATGATAATCGATTGCAATAGTGCATTTTGTTTATTAATCGAGGGTGAGCAGGATGAAATTATTAATACCCATGTAACTGAGTATCTGCCGGAGGAAGAGCTAAATAAATTTAAGGAAAATTTTCCTGTTCTTAAAGAAGTAGGAAAGTTTGAAATAGAGTTATACTTAAAAACATTAAAGAACCGTTTATTATTAGTTAGGAGAAGCATTTCAGCGTTATATGATGATGATGGACGGTTTATTGGTGCGATTTCTCATACGCACGATATTACTGAACAAACCAAAATTCAAAATAAAATCAAAATAAGGGAAGAACAACTATCAACTGTATTAAACGCAAGTCCCGATATCATTTGTTTTAAGGATGGCCATGGCAGATGGCTTATGGCAAACAAAGCGATGATAGAACTTTTTCAGATCGAAAAACATGATTATTTTGAGAAAAAAAATTATGAGATTGCAAAACAAAGTGAAATATACAATAACTACTTTTTAAATTGTAACGAAACAGATGAAATTGCTTGGGAGAAAAAAAACACAACCATTATAGAAGAGCAAATACTAACAATGGATGGGGCAGTAAAAACCATTGAAGTTATTAAGGTTCCGGTATATCATCCCAATGGTAGTAGAGAAGCATTGGTTGTATTGGGAAGGGATATCACAAAACGCCGACAATTGGAAACCCAGTTACAACATGCACAAAAAATGGAGGCCATTGGGCTAATGGCTAGCGGTATTGCACATAATTTTAATAACATTCTGCAGTCAATAGTAGCTTATATCGATTTTGCAAAAGATGGCCTAGACCATACTACCCAACGGTGGGAAGATATTGAACAAATTAAGAAGCATGTAAAACGTGCAACTTTATTAACAAAGAGTCTCTTGGCTGTTGGTAAAGAACAGTTTATGAATAAAAGAGAAATTGATATTAACGATATCATTCTTCCAATTGTTGAAGCAACAAACCGAAATAATAGAAATGACATTTTTGTTGAGTTTGTGCCACAAAAAAGTTTGCCAAGTATTGTTGCCGATGGTGGGCAAGTAGATCAGGTAATAATGAATTTATTTATTAATGCAAGAGATGCCATGCCCAATGGTGGTATCATTAAAGTTGTTACCAGCAGTGTTTCAATCAGTGAAGAATTCTGTTTATCAAATACCTGGGCAAAACCTGGAAGCTATGTACAAATTGGTGTTTCCGACAATGGACATGGGATGGATTCAGATACTAAACGGCGTATTTTTGAACCATATTTTACAACTAAAGGACTTGATAAAGGAATCGGCCTTGGCTTGTCGACTGCGTTTGGAATAATATCGCAGCATAAAGGACTTATAAATGTGATTAGTAAGGAAAACATGGGAACTACTTTTAACATTTACTTACCCTATCTCAATAATTTAGAGAGTTTAATTAAGTAGGTATTAAAAATACTAATACTGTTGTCATAAATATTTTCCTATATTTATCGCTGGAAAAATTGATCGTATTCAAACAAAATTAAGCAAATTGGAATGGGTAAAATATTGGTTGTAGATGATGAGGAAAATATACGAAATGTATTTAGAAGAGCTTTGGAAAAGGTTAATCATGAAGTAATTGTTGCCGAAAACGGAAGTGTTGGCGAGCAGCAATATTTGTATCATAAACCAGATGTAGTAATACTTGATATACTAATGCCAACCCAGGAAGGGATTGAAACTATATTGAATCTTAAGGCATATAATAGTAGTGTGAAGATTATTGCAATATCGGGAGGTGGATTGGGTAGTGCCTACAATTATCTAGATAATGCACTTAAACTTGGAGCTAAATTTGCACTCGAAAAACCGGTAAATATTACTGAACTAATTAATAAGGTTGAAATACTATTAAAAAATTAGTTAGATATCAAATGCTTTGTAAATTATAATTAAAAATCTATGAGAATAATTGCTAAATTTATATATTTTATATTTGGATGGAAAGCTTTGGGAAGTGTACCTGATAATATAACCAAGGCTATATTCTTGGTAGCGCCACACACAAGTAATCTTGATTTCTACATAGGTAGATTTTATTGTTGGATTAATAAAATACCAGTTAAAGTACTTATAAAAAAGGAAGCATTTAATGGCCCATTGGGTAGTTTATTGGAAAAAGTGGGCGGAATTCCCATAGATAGAGGAAGAGCCACAAGCAAAGTTCTACAAATTGTGGAATTGTTTAAAAAAAACGATCCAATGTTTCTAACCATTGCTCCCGAAGGAACAAGAAAACTTACTAAAAAATGGAAGATGGGTTTTTATCATATAGCTGTTGAGGCAAATATTCCAATCTTACTTTCCTACATTGATTATGAAAAGAAAATTGCAGGCGTGGGACCTCCATTTTACCCAACAGGCGATGTGGAGAAAGATTTTAAAGAAATTGAAGACTTTTATCGTGGTATAAAAGCAAGACACCCCGAACAGTTTAATTTGTAATAATTCGACATTTTAAATCAGATTTCAATATAAGAATCAAGGGTCTTTTAATAGGTAAAAGACAAAATTGAGATGATTAACAATTTAATAACATATTGCTTGTATACCTTCTATCAATAGATGATGCAGCATAACAGGGAATTGATAATCGATGATGAATTGTTTTTTCATTTTGAAATTCTTATTTTTTGGTATCTTTGTTCTGCAAATCTAAAATCAATAAACTAAATCGAATTGTAAAATGAAAAGAAATTACTCCTTACTAAGTCTTGTTTTGGTTTTCATAATTAGTACTATATTCTCTATTGATGCCTTTGCTGGCAAGAAGAAAGTTCAACTAAGTGCTTCTGAAAACGATGCTGAAATTTACATTGACGGAAAACTAATGGGTAAAGGTCAGGCTGATGTACTAATACTTAGTAATAGCTGTGTTACTGTAAAAATTGAAAAAGTTGGATTTCTTGATGAAACAATTTCCTTCTGCAATAAAAAAGGCAGTGCCACTCCTCCAAAAACTTATTATGTTGAGATGACACGAGATGATGCATATGATGCGTCTATTCAGACAGATATTGCCAATATTGATATAGAACTGAAAACAACAAATAGTGAAGAAGATGCCTGGAAACTTATAAGTATGATAATTACTTCGTATTTTGACGTTATTGAGGTTACAGATAGAGAAACTGGATATTTGAGAACTTCATGGGTAATCCAAACTTTTAAGCAAAATACAATCCGTACAAGAATTATTGTAAAACTTGGCGACACCGATCCTTTAACATATAAAGTTAAATTGGTAAGCGAAGAGTCAAGAAACCCTGGAACAAGTGTAAAAAGTGACGAACTTTATCGTGAATGGGACAGGGTACTTAGAAAATATGGAAATATTTTTGACGAGCTCCAGTCGCGCTTAAGTAAATAATATTATACACAAATGTAAAGGCGTTATCTTAAAATAGGTGACGCTTTTTTTATTGTTTTATCTTCCAGTATTCGTTTTCCGTATCATCCGTAATTTCTTCTTCAAGTTCCCAGGTATATTGTTTTCGTTTAGGTCCTGAATTACGGTAATACAATGCCATTAATAAGCCGGCAACTGCACCCCCAAGGTGGCCTTCCCAGCTAACATTTTTTTCTTTGGGATAAAAATCGGGAAATACTCCCCAAATCAAACTTCCATACAAAAATATTACTATAAGAGCAAGAGCAGCTAATCGAGAGTCTTTTCTTATCATGCCACTTACAAATAAAAAGCTTGATAGTCCGTATATAATTCCGCTTGCTCCGATATGCCATGATGGCCGACCACCAAACCAAACCCAAATCCCGGAAAGGAACCATATCCCTAAAAAAACTCTTAATGAAATGCTACGATAAAAATAAAATAGAGCTGTTGCCAGTATTAAAAATGGCGCTGTATTTGCAATTAGATGATCCCAGCTTCCATGAACAAATGGCATTAATACTATGCCTTTAATTCCCTTTATATCAAGAGGATAATTACCAAGAGTTACAAAATTTGTGTTAAATCCAAACTCAATAAGCTTAATAGCCCACATAATAACCAATAGGCTAACAGGTATTAAAAGGGAGTATAAAAATTTCTTTTTTTCTTCTTTCATAATTATGAAATTTGCCGATAACCGACCAATAAACAAACTCTTCTTCAAATAACGTGCCTGTATTTGATTTTTATATAAAATGAATAGTATCAAATGCTACCTTTGCGTAAAATAATATTTCTAATTTAAACTCCATTAAGTGATAGCAAAAGCATTTTACCCGGCAGTATTTTTAGTTTTATTATTGATTTCGTGTAATAATATTAGGGAGAAAAAAATTACTCTTTCTGAACCCGAAATATTACATTTAGAAAATCTGTCATCTGCCTCTGGAATTGGTGTTCATAATTCTGTATACTATATAGTTGGAGATGATACACCTTGGTTATATAGTCTCAATAGTAATTTTGATGTTTCAGGAAAAACTCAAATTTCTGGAATTGATTCACTCTATAATGGAAGAACACCAAAAGATCAGAAAGCCGATTTTGAATGTGCCGACATAATTTCTGACAATGAAGGTGTTTATCTATTCATACTTTCATCTGGCTCAATGAAAATAAGTAGGGATACTGCACACATTGTTGGAATTGAATCAAATAATTATTTACACTCAAAAAGCCTCCGACCATTGTATGAAAAAATTAAATTGAAAGCAGTGCTGCCAACAAAAAACGAAATAAATATTGAGGGGATTGCTTTCTCAAAAGAACATGTATATTTATTGCATAGAGGTAATGTGAGTGAGAATATTATTATCAAAATAAATCGAAGCAAATTTATTAAGTACATAAAAAGTGATTCACCTATTCCTCAATTTGAAATATATGCCTTTGATCTACCCATCTATCAGGAGGTAGCCTCTGGTTTTTCCGGGGCTTGTGTACTCCCCGATAATACAGGTTTAATTTTTACGGCTTCAATGGAGGATACAAAAGATGAAATTAATGATGGGAAGGTGCTTGGAAGTTTTATTGGTATTATTCCTTTCTCGGGAATAGAGGATGGTAACTATATTGCTACATTGGTTACAGATAATGGATTACCAGTGGAAAAAAAACTTGAAGGTGTATGTATTATTTCAAATACTGATAATAATAATATGGTATTGGTAACAGTATGTGATAATGATGATGGCACATCAGATATTATAAAGATTAAAATGGAAATAAACTGACGGGTGTATTTATTATGATTTCTGAACCATAAAGCCAAACTTCTCAACATACTATCATTCTGGCACCAAAAAAGTTTCGAGTACAGTTTTATACAATATGAGTTACTGAGCCTTTGTTTTGTAGGGTTTCTTATTTTCGGCCCTTGCAATCGCCTCATCTAAAAAGTATCGTAAACGAATTAACTGATCATTCCCCAATTTTTGGCCATATATAGCAGCTATAACAATAAGTATATACAAAAACAATGAAATCGGAATACTCCAAATCCATACAGAATCAATATCTAACATCCACTCTGAAATTCCAAGCGATCCTCCAAAAATAAGTAACATTATCGCTAATCCATAAAATACAATAAATGTTGCCCATACTTTACCATTTGGACCTGCAATCCCTTTAATTAGTGAGCCACTTTCATCTTCATTAATTGTAACTCTGAACTCTGGCGACCAATAATGTTGTTCTTCTTTGGGTATCATTAAATATATTTGGTTATCAATTATTTTCCCCTTTACATTATTAGTTTTGGCAAGCAATATTTTTATTTCTTCAATAATATTTGCAGGAGCAATTTCGGAGGATAGTTTGCATTTAGGTCGAATCTGTGTAGTGTTGCCCATTTGAATATTAATATTATTTAGAAGTGTTTTAAATAGCAATATTAAGATATTTTTTTTCAATTTGCAAAAAAACCAAATTATTGAGCATTATTATAAATACACACTTTTTATTTACTCGATGTAAATACAATATATTTCATGGTCGGGTTATAATATAAAAGTCATAAGATATTATTAATTTTGCCGCCAAAATAAACAACATGGAACTAAAGCCAATTACAGCAATATCACCAATAGATGGACGCTACAATAATAAAACCGAAGAGTTATCAAATTACTTCTCAGAGTTTGCTTTATTTAAGTATCGGGTAAAAACTGAAATCGAATATTTCATATCCTTATGTAATATACCATTACCAGGCTTAGCGGGCTTTGATAAGGATCAGTTTGGAAGATTACGAGATATTTACTTGAAGTTTACACCTGAAGATGCATTGGCAATTAAAGGTATCGAAAAAACCACAAACCATGATGTGAAGGCTGTTGAATATTTCATTAAAGAATGTTTTGAAGAAATTGGACAAAGTGAATTTAAAGAGTTTATCCATTTTGGATTAACTTCCCAGGACATTAATAATACAGCCTTACCACTTTCGCTAAAAGATGCTCACAATGTGGTAATTAGGCCAGCCCTTGAAAACCTATTGGAAAAAATTAACCTAAAGGCATACTTGTGGAAAGATATTTCGATGCTTGCTCGTACCCATGGTCAACCAGCTTCACCTACCAAACTTGGTAAAGAAATATATGTTTTTGTTGAGCGATTGGAAAATCAGTTAATGATGCTTGGATCGATACCTTTCAGTGGAAAATTTGGTGGTGCAACCGGTAATTTTAATGCACACCTTGTGGCTTATCCAAATATAGATTGGGAATCTTTTGCTTGCCAATTTGTTAGGAAAGAACTTTGTCTTCATCGACAAAAAACAACCACCCAAATTGAACATTACGATTATTTAGCAGCTTATTTTCATAATCTTAGTCGTATAAATACAATACTGATTGATTTTAGCCGAGATATCTGGGCATATGTATCGATGGATTATTTTAAACAGAAAATTAAAAAAGGAGAAGTTGGTTCATCGGCTATGCCTCATAAAGTTAATCCCATTGATTTTGAAAATGCCGAGGGTAATTTGGGAATTGCTAATGCTTTACTGATTCATATGGCTGAAAAACTCCCTGTATCAAGATTGCAAAGAGACTTAACCGATTCAACTGTAACACGTAATATTGGGACTCCCCTTGGGCATATGCTAATTGCAATAAAATCCCTACTCAAAGGCTTAGAAAAGCTAATTCTAAATGAGGAGAAACTTGCTGAAGATCTTGACAATAACTGGGCTGTAATTGCAGAAGCGATTCAAACAATATTGCGACGTGAGAATTACCCAAATCCTTATGAAGCTCTAAAGGAACTGACAAGGACTAACGAAAAAATCACAATGGATTCCATGCACAAGTTTATTAATGGGCTTAAAGTTTCGGATGTGCTTAAAACTGAATTAAAAGCAATTAACCCTGATAATTATACGGGGATTAGTTTGATGTAGAAACAAGTGTTAATTTGCCAGTTTCTTATAGTATTCTGATTTCTTTTCATCACTTAATCTACCATATATATGACTTAAGTAATTTGCATTTTCTGGTGTAGGTTGTAAAGAATAAATTTTCGTAAAATACTTCAATGATTTTTTAAAATCATAAGTTACATTATCCAAAGCTACCAACAATATATTATACTGCTTATTTGTCTTTTTATTCTCATAGGCTTTCATTTCCTTTTGATACAAGTCTTCGGCTTTACGATAATATTGTTTTCCAAACCAGGATAGGGCAACTATATTTTCATCATTAATATTAAGAAGTTCCTGAGCCGTCTTATTGCATTCATCAATATTGTTTAACCCATTATTAATTGAAAAATAAGCTTCTAATAAACTTATATTTTTTTGATCATTTGAAATAATTTCAGGCCAAAGCTGAAGTGCACCCTCATAATTATCTGATTCAACATAAGTGTAGAACAGTCTGGTATTTACGTCAATAAGCTTATTTCCTTGCGGGAATAATTCTAAGTACTCAACCAGAGTTACAATTTCCAATGATAAATTATCAACCTCTTTATATGCCTGAGCCAAATAATAATATGTTGATTGGTTTGCGAATTTGGTGTTAGTTGCTTTTTTTAGATATGTAATAGCAAGTTTTGCATCTCCTGTTTTCAAAGCTGACTCGCCTGCTTTAGTATAAACTTTACACTCATCTGAATTATTATTTTCATCGTATGTATTTATAATTTCTTTATAAAAGATTAAAGCATCACTATAATTATTAGCTAAAAAAAATGATTCAGCTTCTGATTTTTTCTGAGTCAGCTGTTTACCCGATCCACATCCTGCTAACAGGAAAGTTAATAGGATGAAATTCAATACGATTACATATTTCATCTTTGATAATTTAATTAATTATGAGAGCGGCAAAAGTAACATATTAGCATGTAATTAATCAGATAAATAGAATAAAATGCAACCTGATGTGGTTAATAAAAGTCATTACCATTATCAAACTATAGTGGGTGTTTTATGCCAACTTATAAAAAAGAAGTGTCTCATTAAGTTTTAATATTATTTTAGCACAAATTTTAACACAATATGGATTTAAGTAAAATTTTATCAATATCCGGGAAACCTGGATTATACCTGATGGTTGGAGAAGCGAAAAATAACCTTATTGTTGAATCGCTGTTAGATGGAAAAAAGATACCATCCTTTGCTCACGACAGAGTTAGTACTCTTAAAGAGATTAGTATTTATACTGATAATGAGGATATAGCATTGGAGAAAGTGCTTAAAAGTATTTTTGATTATTCCGGCGGTAAAGCCATAGAAAGCAGTAAAAAATCTTCTGGTGATGCTCTTAAATCAACTTTTGCTGAGATTCTTCCTGATTACGATCGTAATGCAGTTTATGTTAGTGATATAAAAAAGATTTTTTCATGGTATAATTTACTTCTTGAAAAAGAACTATTGGATTTTACCGAGGAAGAAGAAACTACAACTATTGAAGCTGAAGAAGTTGAAACAGAAGAAGTAGCTACTAAAGAAAAAAAAGAAGATATACAGGAAGACAAACCTGAGGAAAAATAGCCATATGAAAAGAGTACAGGACTTTAATGTTGTCGGTTACAACTGGCTTAATAAGGATAATTATATCATTACATTAAGTTCAGATTCAGATATTGAAAATATCGATCCCGGCAACTTTGCTGAAATTAAAGTTCCTAACTCACCAGATGTATTTCTCCGTCGACCAATATCAGTTCTTGATGTTGATCATAACGAAAATACCATTAAGTTTTATATTAAAGCGATAGGTAAGGGGACGCGTCAACTTGGGAATTTAGATGTTGATTCTAAGGTAAGTATTGTATACCCGCTTGGTAATTCGTTTAGTATTCTTCATCGAAAAAAAGTGTTGATTGTTGGTGGAGGATCAGGGATTGCTCCATTTATAATGCTAGCATCGAAACTCAAAGACGAACATACTGAAGTAACCTTTTTAATTGGTGCAAGATCAAAAGGAGATGTTTTTTTAATTGACGAGTTTGGCAAATTTGGCAAAGTATTGGTTACTACTGAAGATGGTTCATTGGGTGAAAAAGGTCTTGTAACTCAACATTCTATTTTTGCAGGTAATATGGACTTTGATCATATTTACACATGTGGTCCCGATCCGATGATGAAGGCTGTTGCGCAAATTGCACATGAAAAGAATATCCTATGTGAGGCTTCATTGGAAAATATGATGGCATGTGGTATTGGTGCTTGTTTATGTTGTGTCACTCCTACAATTAGAGGAAATGAATGTGTTTGTACCGAAGGCCCTGTTTTTAATTCAAAAGATTTGAAATGGTAAATTTAAATGTAAATATTGCCGGACTAAATCTTAAAAACCCTGTTACTACAGCATCAGGTACATTTGGATTTGGTGAGGAGTTTGAAGACTTCATCGACCTTAACCGCCTTGGGGGAATTTTTGTTAAAGGTTTAACTCTCAAAAACAGAGAAGGTAATGACTATCCGCGTATGGCTGAAACTCCATCGGGGATGTTAAATGCTGTTGGGCTACAAAATAAGGGAATCGACTATTTCTTAAATACAATCTATCCTAAGATAAAAAAATGGGATACGGAAATATTTCCAAATATTAATGGATCCGTAGTTGAAGATTATATAGCTGTTGCTGAAAAACTTAACGACGTTGAAGGAATACATGGTCTTGAACTTAATATTTCATGTCCAAACGTAAAAGAAGGCGGCATGGCCTTTGGAGTTAGCTGTCCTTCGGCCATGGCTGTAACAAGGGCAGTAAGGGAAGTTTACGACAAAATAATTATTGTTAAATTATCACCAAATGTTACTGATATTACTGAAATTGCTAAAGGTGTAGAGAGTGCTGGCGCAGATGCTGTTTCTCTAGTAAATACATTGCTTGCAATGGCCATTGATGCACACACCCGAAAACCAGTTCTTTCTACGATTACAGGTGGATTAAGTGGCCCGGCAATAAAGCCTGTTGCCCTGCGGATGGTATGGCAGGTTTATAATGCAGTTAAAATTCCTATTGTTGGAATTGGCGGTATAATGAATGCAACTGACGCCATAGAATTTATGCTTGCAGGTTCATCAGCAATTCAGGTTGGCACAGCTAATTTTATTGATCCACAAGTTAGTATAAAAATTATTAATGGAATTGAAGAATATTGCAGTAATAATGGGATAGCTAATGTGGCAGATCTTACTGGTGCCTTAATTACTTAATTCGGCTTCTTTCTTTTCATAAATTTAGTGTTCATAGCAAACGCATCTAATTTCAGGATTTATATCTCTTTTGATCACTGACTTGATAATATTTGAATATCAAATATAAATCTATAATTAATCCATTGCAGTTGTTTATTCTAGGGTGCTTTTACAAGTAAAAAAATTAACCACGAAGTTGCACAAAGGGCGTACCAAAGTCGCACAAAGTTTTATCCTGCTAAGAAATCGAATTCAACTAAAATATGTTTTCTGATTGTTATTCGTAAAAAATATATGAATTACACTTTGTGTACCTTCGTGAAATACTTTGTGTGCCTTTGTGGTAAAAACTCTTATGTACGACTACTACAGATAGTTTAATATACCATTAAGTCATTCGCAAATAAATTTAGATTCGTTGGCTCTGATTAAGAATTAAGCCTCTCCATAGTAATCCATAACTTTCAATATATTTGCCCATTAATTTAAAATATGATGGATAAAGAGATTATAGAGGAATGGAATAGTGAATTAGCCGATTCAACCCCACATGAAATATTAGGTTTCTTTTTAAAACAATTTTCCGGAAAAGTTGCATTATCCACAAGTTTAGGGCTTGAAGATCAGGTGCTAACTGAAATGGTTGCTTCAATTGATAGTAGCACTAAAATTTTTACTTTAGATACCGGAAGACTTTTTCCGGAAACATATGATCTGATTGACCGAACAAGCAAAAAATATGGAATTTCCATTGATGTTTATTTCCCCAATACAAAAGAAGTAGAAGAAATGGTAAACACGAAGGGAATTAATCTATTTTATGATAGCATAGAAAATCGAAAATTATGTTGCAATCTGCGCAAGTTGGTTCCTCTGGCACGAGCAATGAATGGACTAGATGGGTGGATCACCGGGCTTAGAAGAGATCAATCTGTTACCAGAACAGAAATGCAGCTAATTGAGTGGGATGAGAATAATAACATGCTAAAAATAAATCCATTAATTAATTGGACTGTGAATGATGTTATGGGTTATATAGAAGCCAAACGAATACCATATAATTCATTACATGATAAAGGATTTGCAAGTATTGGTTGTCAACCCTGTACCAGAGCTATTGAACCCGACGAGAATATTAGAGCAGGACGATGGTGGTGGGAAGATCCTGAATCTAAGGAATGTGGGCTACACGAGAAATAGTAACTAATTGTAATTGGTATCTCGTTTTTATTCAAATATCAGGTTAGCTGCTCATAAAACAGTTACCAATTATCTAATGACCAATTACCAATTATCCAGTAACCAATGACAACCAGTAATACAATCAACCAGAGCATACTAAAACTGGCGATACCAAACATTGTCACAAATATTACTGTGCCATTACTTGGATTAGTGGATCTGGCTCTTATGGGACAATTGGGGAATCCTGTTTATATCGGAGCAATTGCAATTGGTAGTATAATATTTAATATTATCTATTCAAGTTTCAACTTCCTGCGGATGGGGAGTACAGGTTTTACTGCACAGGCGTATGGTGCAAAACAAAAAGATGAGATTTCATTGGTACTAATCAGATCATTATTAGTTGCTTTGGGATTGGCTATATCAGTTATATTATTTCAATATCCCATCCAATGGATATCCTTTAAGATATTAGGCGGTAGTGAAGATGTTAGATTACTTGCTCAAGAGTATTTTTACATTCGAATTTGGGCGGCACCTGCTACAATTGGATTGTATGCCTTTTTTGGATGGTTTTTGGGAGTTCAAAATGCAAAGGTTCCAATGATAATTGCGTTGGTTATCAATGTTGTTAACATTCTGCTTAATTTCCTTTTTGTGAATGGATTCGGAATGACTTCTGATGGAGTTGCTATTGCAACTGTTATTGCACAATATAGTGGTTTATTTCTTGCCATATACTTTTTGTTATCAAAGTATAAAGATTATGTGAAGAAATTTTCTCTTAAAATCGTCCTTCAAACTAAGGCCATTACACGTTTTTTTAGAGTTAATACCGATATTTTTATTCGTACGTTACTACTACTGTTAACCCTTGCTTTTTTTACAAATACATCGGCTAAGCATGGCGATGACATACTGGCAATTAATACATTATTGTTTCAATTCTTTTTCATTTTCTCGTATTTCGCTGATGGTTTTGCATTTGCCGGAGAAGCACTTACCGGAAAAGCCTACGGTGCTAATAATAGAGGTATGTTAAAGAAAACTATTACAAAACTATTTTATTGGGGATGGGGTGCTGCATTTTTAACAAGCTTTGCTTATGCAATCGGAATAAATACTTTTATGGGTATTATGACCAATAATTCAGAACTTTTATTGATGGCAAGAGATTATAACATTTGGGTTATCCTCATTCCTATAACCAGCACCGGAGCCTTTATTTGGGATGGAATATACGTGGGAGTAACAGCTTCTAAAGAGATGCGAAATGCAATGATTATCTCATCATTACTGGTATTCTTACCAGCATATTATCTTACATCAAATCACTGGGGCAATGATGCTCTTTGGTTTGCCTTAAACACGTTTATGGTAGCCCGTACCCTTTTAATGTGGGCTATGTGGCAAAGGATAAAAGGAAGGAAACCAATAACTGCCTACTCCAAATAGGTTATTATAAAGTTGTGCATGTATTATTGCTCAACTCCAAAATATTTTTCAATCAAGCCCATAAGCAATTCTTTTTTTATTGGTTTCGAAATATAATCATTACATCCTGCATCTATTGCTTTTTTATTGTCACCTGGTAATGAATACGCAGTTTGGGCAATAATTATAATATCTTTATTAAACTTACGAATCTCTTTTGTTGCTTCGTAACCGCCAGTTATTGGCATTTTAATATCCATTAATATCAAATCAATATCATTGTTATTTCTACATAGTTCTATTGCTTCCTTTCCATTAGAAGCATGTAAAAGTGTGGGGGAAATTGAATCAAGTATAATAGTAAGGTATCTATCAGAAATATCTTCATCTTCAGCAATAAGTATTTTGAGCTTTTTTGCAATGTTCCCCACTTTCTCTTCAAGCGAAACAATTTCTGATTCTTTTGTCTCTTTATCCGGAGTATTGTGAGGAATAGTAAAATAAAACTCAGAGCCTTGTCCATCAATCGATTCTACCCAAATTTTTCCTCCAAGCATATCAACATAGGAATGGGAAATTGATAATCCTAATCCAGATCCTTCATAAACTTTAATGTCCTCAATATCGGCTTGTACAAAACGTTCAAATATAGCCAGTTGCCTGTCGTTTGGTATGCCAATTCCATTATCCTTTACATAAAACTCAAGAAAATTCCCCTTTTTGTTGTATCCAAAATCAATATTTCCCTTATGACTATATTTTATTGAATTTTTGATAAGATTCGTAAGTATCGCAATAAATTTTTGTCGGTCGGTTCTAATATTTACTTCATTATCAGGAAGAGGGCAGGAAAAGTTAATTTTCAATCCTTTTGTTTCGGCTTCGGGTTTGAAAAATTCGTATAGATTTTTTAATTTTGTGTTAACATTACCAATTGAAAAGTTTAGTCTTACCATGCCTGTTTCCAGCATTGATATATCCATTAAATCGGTTAGTGTATTTAGCATCCGATTACCACTCTTCATTATAATATCTATGTAGGTTTGTTGTTCTATACCTGACATTTCACGATCTTTAAGCAGACTCGCAAACCCCATAATTCCATTCATTGGAGTCCTTATTTCATGACTGATGTTCTGTAGAAATGCCGTTTTGAGGCGGTCGGATTCGGTAGATTTTTCAAGCGCCTCTATTAAATCATCTTCGGCTTTCTTTCGTTCAATTGCGATACTTATCTGGTCGGAGACAAATTCAAGCACTCTTAAATCAGATTCGTTGTATGCATATTCATCTTCATAGCTTTGAACTGCATAAGCTCCAGTTACTTTTCCATTTACTATTAGAGGTACACCTAGCCAAACTTTAGAGTCGGCACCAAATATTTCAACATCTCCATCTTCTATAAGTTTTGTTTTAACATTTTTTGTAACCAATAAAGACTTCTTTGTTTTAACAACCCATGCTGTTAATGATTTACCTGCTGGAAATTTAGAAACCTTATCTTTTTGATCAATATGAAACGGCAAGGAAAATGAATCAGTTTCTTCATCATAAAGAGCAACATAGAAATTTGTAGTATCAATAATTGTTTCTAATTCTTCCTTGATCCGGAGTATTAGTTTTTCAAGATTATTTGATGTGATTACAGCATTTGAAATATTATATAATACCCTTTGAATTTGCTCTGATTTTTTCTTTCCGGTAATGTCTTCGGCTAATTTTATATAGTTTGTTATTACTCCTTCGTTATTTATAATTGGCGAAACTGAGGCTTTTTCCCAAAATAGCTCTCCGTTTTTCTTCATGTTGATAAACTCACCATGCCATTCTTGTCCTGATGAAATGGTTTCCCAGAATGTTCGATAAAAGTCGTGACTTTGTTTTCCTGATTTTAATATTCGGGTACTCTTTCCAATAACTTCTTCAGTTGTATAACCTGTAAGCTTCGTAAATTTAGGATTAACATACTCATGGATTCCGTCTAAATCAGTAATGGTAATTACAGATGGGCTTTGTTCAACAGCTCTGGAAAGTTTAGTAATTTTTCCTTCAGCTTCAACTCGCTCAGTAATATCAACAATAATACCCCTTATTCCCATTAGTTTACCATTATTAAAAATTGTGTTTGCATGAAATAGTATTGGGAAACATGAGCCATCTTTTTTAAGCGCAAGGTATTCGATGGTTCCGGGATTGATGCCTTTCATTCTCATGGCAATGTTTTCTTTTGCTCGCTCACGGTGTTCGGGAACGAGGAAATCAATACCACTTATACCGGTATCAATATCTTCTAAAGTATAACCTGTTAATTCAAGAGCTCGTTGGTTAACATAGGTTATTATGAAATTTTGATCTGTCTCAAAAACTGCTTCGGGTAGCATTTCAACCAATTCTCTAAATCGTTCCTCACTTTCCCTAAGCTCAGCAGTACGTTTTTCAACTATTTGCGCCAGATTTGCATGATACTCTTTAAGTTCATTCTCGGCATTAAATCTATAAAGCGCATTTTGAACTGTAATGGGAAGCATTGTTAAATAATAGCCTTCCACATCTTTAATCAGATAGTCGTATGCACCTTTTTTAAGTGCATCAACTGCTATTTCTTCTGTGCCTGTGCCGGTAACAACAATAATTGGCATACTGATATTCATCTCAAGTATTTCGAAAGCAGTACCGTCTCCTAAAAAGTAGTCGGTAACAATAGCATCAAAACTATTGTTCTTAAGTTCAACTAAAGCATCAGCAATGGAACCAACCATCTTGTATGTAAAAGGAAATCCGGATATCTTGGCCATACGTTCAAACGCCATTTGGTCAACTTTATCGTCTTCTATTATTAGCAGATGTTTTTTCATTTCTATTTTTCTTTAGGGGTTGATTTTAGTTGTCACTATTAGGAAGCTCACAAATGGTCCAATAGAGATGGATGGTACGTATAGTTTCTACGAATTGTAAATAATCGACAGGCTTAATCATGTAACCGGCTACACCTAGTTTATAGGTTTCAACTTTATCCTGTTCTTCTTTAGAAGTTGTTAGTACAACCACCGGAATAAGTTTTAGCATCTCATCTTTCTTAATTTCCTGCAAAAATTCAATACCATTCATTTTAGGCATATTTAAATCAAGCAGTATAATGCCAGGGAAATCATTTTCAGAATTTTGAAGATATTCCAGTGCCTTAACACCATTTTCACAAACATTAACGGGATTGGTTATATGAATGTCAGAAAAGGCCCTTTTAATTGTCATTACATCCACTTTATCATCTTCTACTAACAAAATTGAAATTGTTGAATTCATAGCTTTGTTTTTTTTTATTATTACAATCGCAAAGTAAAGTAAAATGTACTTCCCTCTCCAATAGTTGATGTTAACCATATTTCGCCACCGTATATTTGAACGATACGTTTTGCCAGACTAAGTCCAATGCCTGTACCCTCTTGTTCATCGCGTGAAACCAGCCTTTGGAATATTTGAAAAATACGATTAAAATATTTTTCCTCTATGCCCGGACCATTATCTGAGATATAGAATTGCCAACTGTCTGAATCTTTCTTGCACCCAATTTTAATTATACCATTGGGTTTGTCCATAAATTTTATGGCATTATTAATCAGGTTTTGAAATAATTGGCCTAAACGGGTTGGATCACCAATGTATTCAGGGAGTTGATTCTCAATGACTATACTAATATTTGAAGGAGGATCGAGTAAAGTTATTGAATCTTCAACCAATAATTGTAGATTAACCGGAATCTCTTTTTCCCGCTGTCGTCCCGCCCTCGAATATTGCAGTATTCCTTCAATAAGATTATCCAAACGTTTTACTCTTCCCATTATCATTTCCAACTTTTTCTGACCTTCCTCATCAATTTTATCGGAGTAATCCTTCCATACCCAATAACTCAACTGGCTGATGGCTCTCAATGGTGCTTTAAGATCATGTGAAACGATTTGTGCAAATTCCCTCAATTCCTGATTCGAATGTTCCAGTTGTTCGGTTCGTTGCTTTACTTTTTGCTCAAGTTCTTCGGTATAACTAATTATTTCTTCACGTAGTTTCCATTGTTGGAATGATATTGCCAGCTGATTAGCAACTTCAGTGGCAATCTCAATTTTATCTGGAGGAAACACATCCATCGATTCACCTGCAAAATTAATTGTCCCCAATAGTTTGCTTTCCGAAATTAATGGAATTAAGACTAAAGAATACAAACCTTTATCAATAAGCCACTGAGCATTTTTATAATTAGTTCTCTTTTTCCTAAGGTCTTCAACAATTTGTACTTTACCACTTCTTAATAGCTTTAGGTCAAGGATTTCATATTCGGAAGTTAGTATTGGTTTATTGTCAACATTACTGTCAAACCCATCGGGGAAAACTAACACCCGGGTAAAGGAATCACATGCTTCATCATATTCAGTTACAGTGGCAATTTTGAATGAAATAAAGTTTGCCATATCTTGTAATACTGACAATGCTAATTTTTCCGGAGATTCAGCAGCCAATATATATTTATCCATTTTATGAAGTATCTGCAATCGATTTGCAAATTTCCCCAATTCTTCGTTGGCTTCTTTTTGAGCTGTGATATTGGTTTGGGTTCCCCATAAACGCTGTAAAAATCCATTCTCAATAAAGCCTATAATATTATTCGAAAACCAGATTTTATTTCCATCTTTATCAAATTCTTCCGATTCAACGCCCGAAATTCGATAACCTGCTTCAATCCATGATTTGATAAATTCAATGTTAAGCGGATTTTCGATACCCCCATGCAATTGGGTAAGACTAACACCTACCAGTTCCTCAGCACATTCGAAACCGTACATTTTGGCATAAGAATCGTTGGCTTCGCTTATACATCCCCTATAAATGTTCTTTATTTGTTCTTTTAAGGGCATTGTAATTGGAATAGGATTTTCCAATTCAAGGAGGTAAATGCCCTCTGACGCTTGTTCTACAAAGCTGCGGAATTTTTCTTCACTTTGGTGAAGAGCTTTTTCGGCTAGGTTCATTTCCGTGATGTCGTTACCTGAACTTAATATACCTGTAATTTTCCCATTTTCATCTTTAATCAGCACATTCCTCCATGCAATTAATCTAAGTTCCCCTGATTTTGTAATAACTTCATTTTCATAATATTTTAGGGATTCTATTTCACCAGAGAAAATCTTCTTTGAGTCTTCTTTTACTTTCTGTCTATCTTTTTCAGTCAAAAAATTATCAAACCAATTGTTACCCAGTATATCGTCATTTGAATAACCTAGTATTTCACATCCCTTTGGATTAATTAAATTTACTAGTCCATCCTCATTTATACTAACCAGCATAACTCCTGCAATATCAAGATACTGCTGAGCTTTTTTACTTTGTTCAATGAATTTTTCTCGAGCCAGTTTTTGTTCGGTAATATCAATACTTAAAGCTGATGCGCCGGTAACGATTCCATCAGAAACAATGGGATTCAATAAAACCTGAAAATAATGATCTTTACCACTTATGTTATGCATGAATTCAAAATCAACACTTTTTCCGTTAAATGCAGGTTCAAATTTCGACTTCCAGAATTCCTGAATTTCTGGTTGTAATCTTTCCAGGGCATTCATCCCACTTATTAATTCAATATTATTTTCACTAAAAAATATATCTGCATATGGTTTGTTGAATATAATATAGTTATAATCAAGGTTAAGTGACCAAATGGAATCATTCCTATTATCGAGTAATGCTTTCAAATTAGCGGAAGATTCTTTTATCAGAGCCTCCACATGCTTCCTATCTGTAATATCAATAAATGCTATGATAATTTCAAATATTTCGCCATGTTTATCCAAAACCGGATATCCGTTAACAAGAACCCAAATGATATCATTAGTATCAGGTCTGATAAGTCCGGCCACCATATTGCTCAGGTATTTTTTACTCTTTATAATCTTGTCTACAGGATATTCTTCATGGGATAAGGGAGTACCATTTTCACTCAGAAATTTCCAGACGGGATCAATGGCCTGCCTGCCTCTCAATTGGTCATTACTTAAACCGAGCAATTCTGATGCTTTTGGGTTATTAAAAATGATAGAAGTATCAGGACCATGAACTACAACACCTGCATTCAGGTTATTTAACAAGTTACGGTGTTTCTCCTCGCTTTCAACTAAAGCCATTTCTGCCTTTTGGCGTTCAGTAATATCGGTTATTTCACCAAAGATTTGTTTGGGTGCTCCATCAGGCAAACGTTTGTATATAAACTCCCTGCTATTAAGCCAGTGCCAGTTACCCGATTTATCTTTCATCCGGTATTGGTGCTCTATCAACTCATCATCTTTTACACGTGCGTATCTGGGAACAACATCATTTAGATATGCCTGGAAATCATCAGGGTGCATTAATAAGGGAATTAACTGCTCACCCATCTCCTGAACATTTTCTATCGAATAACCAAGCACTTTTGTAATTCCATCATTGCTGTAGATATTTCTCCGCTCTACCAAATCGTAGATATAGAGTACATCGAGACTCAGGTTAACAACGGATTCAATAAACCGTCCCTTTTCCTTGAGTTCTAATTCATCCTTTTTACGCTGAGTGATATCCTGAAAAAATATTGCCAGACCATCTTTTGAAGGAATTATACTATTTTCAAACCAAAGATCCCAGGGTTGATAATGTTCTTCGATGATAATAGGTATTTGAGTTTCAACAGCTTTGTAATAATTTTTATAAAAAGGTTGGTCAATGCCTTCGGGGAATTCTGTCCAGATATGTTTTCCAACAAGGTCTTCATGCTTTCTATCGAACATCACGCCTGCCCTTTTGTTCACATAAGTATATATCCAATTATTATCTAGTGAAACAAATCCATCGGTCATGTTTTCCAATGTGTCTGTTAGTTTTTCATGAGTTTGCCTTAATTCAACCTGTGCACGTTTCCTTTCCTCTAACTCCATCTGAACACTATCGTATAATTGTGCATTCACCATGGTTATAGATACCTGTCCAACCATCGTTTCCAGAAACTTAACTTCCTTTTCAAAATCACGTTCGGTATTTGAAGCCAGACCTATCACACCAATAACTTCATCTTTATTCATTAATGGCAGCGCCGCAAACGACTTAATCCCGGCTTGTTTACATTCGTTCCAGGTACAACGATTATCCTCGAAGATATCTATTGAGAACATTGGGTTTTTTTCCTGAACAGTTCTTCCACAAATGCATTCACCCACACGATGCTCAGGGATATCTCCAAGCTTCGACTCAGCATTTATTGGGTGCAAATTACTCAGTATTAGCTTGTCCCCCTCGCGGATAAAAATAAAGGTAATGTCGGGTTCTACCACAGTATGTATTCCCTTCAAGGCTGTGTTCAACACATCTTTCAACTCCAATTTGGATGATAATGAACGTCCAAAAGAGTTTAATGCTTCCAACTCCAAAGATCGTTTTTTCAGTTCATCTTCTGCCAGTTTGCGTTCGGTTATATCTTGAACAGTTCCCAGAGAACGAATTGGCTTATCAGTGTCATCATAATATGTTTCACAAATCTCATGTACATACTTAATAATCCTGTTTTTCAATAGGATGCGATGAACAATATTATATGGTTTTTTGTTTTTAACAGAATTAGCATATGCATCGCTGACCATATCTCTATCATCAGGATGAATATACTCCATGAAAATATCGAATGTAACATCGGTTATTTGCTGCTCTATTCCAAATATTTGGTAAACCTCATTGGACCAAATGAGTTTATTTGAAATTAAATCCAAATCCCAACTTCCAATTTTAGCAATATGCTGCGCTTCACTTAGTCTTGCTTCATTATTTTGTAATGCCTTTTCAAACTGTTTCCGTTCCGAAATATCTTCCACACTTGACATTATATATCGCTGATCATCCTTTTCTACAATTACTCCGGATAAAACAACAGAAACCAGGTCACCATCTTTATTAATATATTCTTTTTCATATGGTCCGTATTTCCCTGTTTCTTCTAAACTCTTTATTTGTAAAGCTTCTTGATCTGAGTATTTTTGAGGTGTGATATCCCAATAGGTCAGTTTAAGAGTTTCGTCAATAGTGTACCCCAGGATTTCTGCATAAGCAGGATTTACATCCACAAGTGAACCATCCATGGTACATAGTGCCAATCCTGTTGGGGAAGTATCAAATAACAACCGGTTATAGTCTTCACTTTGTTGTAACTCAATTTTCTGAATTTTGCTTTCCTTGTAAGCCTGTTCAAATTTTTGGCGATATGTAAGTGTGTGAAAAATATCCTCAAAGGACGAAGTGCCAATTTCATTTTTTTTCAAACCCTTCTCAATATAAACAAGATATACTGAAAACAGAGCTGTATAAACAATTGCCGAAGAAAATTTTGACACCAAACCCGAAACCAGAATGCTTCTAAACTGATCTGTTCCGGTAAATGCACCCAGGGAAAATAGTATTGTATCTATTGCCAGAACCAATGTCATTGTGATTAGAATCCGTAGAAAAATATAAGGGATTTTACGGGCAATTGCTTCATAAATAAATATAATAACAAATGCATCAATAAACAGTACTATTGTCCCGACAAACAGAAACCTTGAGTTAACTGTAAAGAATTCCTTGGGTAGATTATAAATATTTGTAACAAATTCACCCTCTACTACCCAGCTAAATATAATTTGTAACAATGCAAGGACAAGATTGGCGGCGAGCAAAGCATAGATCACCTTACGGGCTTCCAACGCATCTTCACGTATGTAAATAAGTAATACTGCAAATAAACTTCCTGTGAACATTACCATAGAACCAGGTGAAACCAGGATTCCGGGTATAACTTCGATATAAAGTGATGCTGCCAGAAACACCTGCATATATTGAAATACACCCAAGGCAGTAAACAGTAAGCCCATCCCAAATATTGTCCTCAACCTGAATAAGGATAGTAGTAACACAGCAACAATAATGCATTGTAAGAGCAGTATTAATATTTGGTTGATCGCTATACTGTTCATCATATTCTCAAGTGTAACTATCCTTATTATTGGAAAATGTATCTTACTCCAAATTGGAACTTCAACTTAGAATTAATTTCAGCAGTAGAATAATTAATTTTCAGAAATCCCTGTATGATTTTACCACCAATATCGTAAGACGTGGCGATAAATATAATCAAAAAAACACACTTGTGAAAATGCTTAACGATTATCTCTTTTAATTTAAATCAGGTGTAATAAAAATGGTCATAAATTATCGCTTAGACAATTGATAAGGTATGTATCTTTGAAGCTCAATTTAATTTTGATCACTATGTCAGAATACATAAACAATACTGAATTACGCATCAACAATCTCTACAATTTTTCTGTGGGGATTATTAATCATGAAAATGGAGCTGACCTTGTAAAAAAATATATACGGGATATCGAAAATGTTCATCCATTTGATGTGATATGTATTGTAGACAGATTGATGCTCGAAAAGTTTGATATACATGAACTGAAATCAGGAATAAATAAAGTATTGAACATGTTCTACAAGAACCTTGTCAGTCAGCCAATTCCTGATTATTCTAAGATTCCTTTCTTAGCATCCCTATGGTTTGAAAATAAAGAACTCGAAAGCAGGTTAGTTAGTCTCAAACCCCTGATTAAAGAATTGAATTCGAAGGGAATCCCGAAAACCAAATTTCAAATTGTACTAAAAGAAATCGGAACCAGAGTTGCCGAATTATTGGAATTTGATTCGCATTATATAAAAAAGGAAAATATACTTTTTCCCTATGTTGAGAAGCAGTTACCCGAATACCGTTGCCAATCGGTAATGTGGTCGTATCATGATGATATCAGGAAATATATAAAAGACATTATATCACATACGAAAGAGAATAATCCCGATATGAAATTGCTAAACAGGAATATTGGCGATTTGTTTTTTGCAATGAATGCAATCAAGTTTAGAGAGGAGTATATCCTGTTTCCGGTTATTGAAAAACTAATGACTTATGAAGATTGGATATCAATGCAGCTTCAAAGTTATGAAATAGGATTTGGATTTATTGATCCACCCGGGAAACCTGAGAAAATATCTGAGCAAAACCAAAGTTCCGATAAGAGAATACTTTCCATAGATGAGTTAGCAGGGGGTTTAATTGATTTGGATACTGGTCAACTTTCAATTGAACAGATAACTATGATGATAAATAACTTACCTGTGGATATTACATTTGTTGATGAAAATGACGAAGTCAGATATTTCTCAACTCCTGAGCACAGAATATTTCCACGATCAAAGGCTATCATAGGCAGGCTTGTTGAAAACTGCCATCCTCCATCGAGTGTTCATATTGTACAGGAACTTATCGATGCCTTCAAATCAGGAAAAAAGAAAAGTGAAAGTTTTTGGATTGAGATGGGAGAGCAGTTTATACTTATACGCTATTTCGCATTACGAGATGCTGAAGGAAACTATAAGGGCACAATTGAAGTAAGTGAGGAAGTTTCATCAATAAGAAAACTTAAAGGTGAAAAGCGATTGATGGAATAATACAGGTTTAATCCAAATGCTTCTTCCTCAACTCTCCTCACGAGTCTGAAGCAAAGCTTGTGCGCAGTGACTTGTGATATATCACAGACATAATTGCCATTTCAATAGAGGAAGAACCCAATATGAAGCTGCTAAACAGGATCATTGGCGATTTGTTTTTGATCCCACTTATGTACCTGAAAAAATATACGTACAAAACCAAAACTCCAATAATAGAATAATCTCAAGAGATGAATTAACGGGAAGTTTATATGAAATAGCCAAGAGAACTTACTATTTCTTAAGAGGTTTTTCGTGGCCAAGAATTAATTTACGTTTACCACTAACGATATATTTTTTCCTAACGGGTTGACTCTTCCTTGCGGCAGGATCGTATGATGTTGCTCCATGTTTTGGATCGGAACTATACTTAAACCCATGATTTTTTTTTGAACATGAAGTGCCAATAACTGATAATGTGATACTTAGAATAAGTATAAGGATTTTAAATCTAGCTTTCATGTTCTATTCAGATTTTGGTTTATCTGGTGCACAAATATAATTATAAATCTTAAACATCAAAATCGCACAAACATGATTATATCCCAAGGAATTTCTTTGGATTAGTGGTTGCAATTTGTGTAAAATGAGATTCACCAATATAAGCTCTTAAATCGATGGAAAATCTTCGTTCATTGGTTTTGGTTTCAACCATGTAATAATCAGAGCCAAAAAGTATTTTTCTTTTCAATTTATCGTTGCTTAACAACACTTTTAAAAGAGGGAAAAATTCCTGATTATTAAGAGTAAATGAGATATCAGAATACAAATTGGTATATCGTGAAATCATATCCTTAATAATAACAAACCAATTGTTCTCATCCCCAGGTTCTGTTAGATATTTTTCCCACATATATTCGGAGCCAAAATGAGCCAGACAAATTTTCAGATCTTTGAAGTCGTTCAAAACTCTGGCATAGTTTAGTGGATTTGTAAAATTTGAACATAGCTCCTTTTTGTTCTTCCCTTTTGTTTCAATTGGTGTGTGTGATACCGACAACAGCTTTATTATATCCTTCTTACTTCCCTTATAGTGCACCGGATTATAAGGACTGCAATGTGCAATAACAGGGAGATTATTTTTTTGACAGTATTCGTAAACAGGATACAAACGTTCATCATATGGAAAATATCCCAGTGGTGGATATAGCTTTACGCCTTTTGTACCCCAGTCATCAACGCCCTTTTTCAGAAGGTCAAGTACTTTTGGTCTTCTGGGATCGATGTGTATTGTAGGATATATTTGAGGATAAATCTTATTAAGTTCGCCAAGTTCCTTAAGTTGATCGGGATATTCGCGAGGAACTTTTCCCGCACCCATATATGCCATATCCATGGGCAGTATAATAAATTGAGTACCCTCAGGATAAAAAATCATACAATTCTCAAAAATTTTCCTTTGACTCCCCAATTTACCGATCCTAACAAATTTTATATATCTATCAAATAAGTCATTATCGGAAAATGGGTTGAGATTATTTAGAAACTTTGCCGTTAGAAAATATCCGGGTTTCGATGCCAGAATTCTTACCAATCCCAATGGTAAAAATTTTCGTGGAACATCAATATCTCTAAACGTATGGATGTGAGTATTGAAGTACATGTCAAAATATTTTAACCTAAAATGTATATGTTAGAAAATTAAAGTTTGATGATCTTTCCTATTGCTGCTACATCCTCAAAATAAAGCCTGATAAAATATACACCTGACTGAATATTTGAAAGATTTATCTGCACCGGGCTACTCATATAATCTTGATTTGTCCGGGCTATAATTATCCTGCCCTGATAATCAACAATTTCAAATTTCTCTATTTTCTTTTCAGATATTAAAAACAATCTATCAGTAACAGGATTCGGATATACAATAACACCTATACTTTGAAACTCAGAAATAGCATCGATAACAGATAGATTAATTGTGTCAAAAGCAGTACAAACACCCTGGGTTACTTGTGCCCATATATTCCAATCACCTAATCCAAAACTATCACCAGTAACTTGAATTGAATTATCGGTTGAACCTGTTGACCACAAATAGCCGTCGTATACATCAGGAACTGATAATATTAGTGTATTATTCATGGTTATGACAGTGTCTTGACCAATGCTTATGTCAAAACCAACTTGTACATCAACATAAATAGAGTCTGTAACCCAACAACCATTATCATTGTTGCATACCATAATGTACTTTCCTGATTCTGAAATATCAAACCAGTTTTGTGTGGTTAGACTATCATTCCAATAGTAATTTGTGAAACCATCAGGTCCGTATAGAGTTAACCCATCACAAACAACAGTATCAGATCCAAAATCAAATTCACAACAAGAATGCCTATTTACTTTGGCAGTAATTCCATCAAAAGCACTATTCGAATTAGCCTGAATAGTATCATTTTGAAAATAAGCCTGCCCAACAAATTTACCAGATATTATTATATTATTGCAATTATCAAGCATAAAGCTGGTAGGACTTAATCCGTTTGTTGATTCAACTAAACCATATTTAAAAAGCTCACCCTCAGGTGTTAGCTGCCCAATAAATGCCTTGTAACGAGGGCCAAGATAAAATACAGTGTCAAAAATTGAAAAGGTAGCTTTACATCTCACAGCAAAAAACAAACTATCACTTAGTAAATCTATATGAAAATTATATGACTCTTGTGACGAAATTACTTTTATAGTTTCATACCATATGGGTTCGAAATTTGAATTTAGTTTTGCTATGATATTAACTGTTGAATCCTCGTGCTTATTTATGGTATCGGAACCAAAAACAATTGTGTCCCAAATGCCTCCTGCAAGGTAAAAATTTCCGTATTCATCTATATCTGTATCCGAGAAATACATCTGCCAATCAGGGATAATTCCTGAAATCAAATTCCCCGATTGATCAATTTCTAATATATATGGTAGTGAAACATTTTCACCGGTATGAGGATGAACTATAGTATCACCCGAAAAATATATTTCATCACGCACCTGACCAACTATCAATATATTGCCCTCACTGTCAATATTCAGTTCTCTCATATCAATACTCGGCCCTGGGCTTGTCAACTCCCTTCTCCATACCAGGTTACCATCCAAATCCATCTTCAATAATGAGCATAAAGTATATCCATATATTGCTGAATCCTGATTAAAATAATTGACCGTATCAGTTTGATATCCGCTCCCATAGTGCTTTACAGGCACGTAAAGAAAACCATCGGATGTTACAACAATATCATTACAAACATCCTGGCTTGTGCTGTGAATCGCCCTAATCCATTCAATTTTAAGTGAGGGTGAGAGTTTTGCAATAAATACTTCGGGTGCTCCTAACAAAGAGTCAGTACCACTATATATTGTTGTATCCAATATGTTTACCAAATACCTATATTCACATGCAATATAAATATTAAGGTCTATATCAGTTGCTAATACAACATTTGAGATATCTGTATAAAGGCTTGAAGTTAGATCAAAAGCTGTCACAAACTCACCATTATTATTATACTTCGCAATTGCCCAATTGCCCCAGTCATAATAATAAGAAAAGGAATTTGTAAAGAGTGTGTCTCCAATAAAAATAGAATCTCCAAACTGAGTTCCTGAATAGATGTTATTTTGAAAATCGATACCCAATACGTTCGACCAAGTGTTGGCATCTTTTTGAGTATTTCCAGCACCCCACTCAGGTTCCCAGCTTTGACAATAACCGGAAATAAATAGGAATGTGATTAAAAAAAATGAAAGTAAAAAAGGTTTATATGACATAATTAGATATTTGGGTCAACATTACGTATTAGCAATGTGCAATTTACTAATTAATATATTCTACCAAACATTTTTCTAAAATCTTTTATTTCTGAGCTATCAAACTAATTGCCAGACCTCCTCCCTCGGCAAGGTGAAATGTTTTCACGAGGTCGTTAGTTATTGTTAATTCTTCCAATTCATAACTTGTGGGATTATCATTCCAATGTGTGTTTGGTGCGTCTTTATAAACCATCGCTTTGTAACTTATATTGGCTGGGAGAAAATCAAAATTAATGGTTATATCTCTACTGTTTTCATCAGTGATACTTCCAACAAACCAATTTCCCGTCCCTCTCTCTTCGCGCGCAATTGTAACAAAATCACCAACTTCGCCATTGAGCACCTTAGTTTGTTCCCAGTCAACGCCAACATCTTTAATAAAATCAAATGCACAATTACCTTCATAGTTTTCCGTTAAATCGCAAGCCATTTGTATGGGACTATAAATCACAACATATAGAGCTAACTGATGAGCAATTGTTGTATTAACCTGATTATTTTCTTTGGTAGGAAGCTTAATATCGAAAACGCCGGGAGTGAAATCGATTGGCCCTGCCAGCATCCTTGTAAAAGCAATTATAGATAAATGCTCGGGAGGATTTCCACCATCCATTGCCCAGGCATTAAACTCCTGTCCGCGTAATCCTTCACGTGATATTGCATTGGGATAAGTACGTCTGATTCCAGTTGCTTTAATTGGCTCATGGGCATTAACTGCAATATTGTGTTTAGCAGCATTTTCTATCACTTTACGATAGTGGTTTACCATCCATTGCCCATGATGATATTCTCCTTTGGGGATTATCTTGCCCACATATCCCGTTTTTACAGAAGTCATTCCATATTTGTTCATCAATGCAAATGCCGTATCCATCTGTTTATCATAAGTTCGTGGGGCTCCTGATGTTTCGTGATGCATAATTATTTCAACTCCTTTGCTTTTTGCATAAGCAACAACCTCATCAATGTTATAATCGGGATACGGTGTTACAAAATCGAAAACACCTTCCCTATCTTCAAAACCAATCCAGTGTTCCCAACCTGTATTCCAACCTTCGATTAGCAATCCTTTAATGTTATTCTTGGATGCAAAATCAATGAACTTAAGAGCATTTTCGGTTGTTGCTCCGTGTTTCCCACTTTTCAAATCCCAACTCTTTGTACCAATGTGCATTTCCCACCAGATACCCATATACTTTTTTGGTATAAACCAACTAACATCTCCGAGTATATTTGGCTCATTTAGGTTAAGAATTAACTTTGAATCGATTAGCCCGGTAGCATTTTCACTAATTTGAATTGTACGCCATGGAGTTACAAATGGAAGAGCTCTTTTTACTTTATAATTAACTCTTTCAGAGCCAACCAACTCACTTGTCATAGATAGGTTTTCCTTATCGATTTTTAACGTCATTCCAGCATAATCGGTAAGATTTGCTTCATGGAAGCTAAGGTGTACTCCATCATCTGTCCGCATTGTAACAGGTGTGTTTACAGCATTTTCGGGAATATAAGTTTGAGCTAAACCGTAGTGATTCCGTTTTGAAATAGCATCAATATCGGTGAATTTTGTTGTGTTGTAAAGATGCTCATAAATATCCCAGTCACCGGGAATCCACCAGCAAGTATGATCACCGGTTAATTTAAACTGGGTGTTTTCATCAATAATAGTTAGGCTGTCAACACCTTTTTGTTTTGGAAATTCGTATCTAAATCCAACACCATCATCGTAGGCTTTGAAATAAATAACTAGCTTTCTTTTTGGAGCATTCTTCTCCTGCAGTTTTACAATCAATTCATTGTAATTATTTACAACCATACGTTGTTCGCCCCATGGCATTTCCCATTCTTCATTAACCGAACTATTTTCAGTTTCAATAACTTTAAACCCACTTTGCATTTGCGGCTGATCGAGAAATTCAAATCCCATAGACGATGTGTCGATTATATTTTGACCTAAAAAAGCTATGGCATAATTTGGTGAACCGTCATCGTCAAGAAAAAAATCTACACTTATATTATTTGACGGTGATGAAATATCATGTGAGTTTTCATTGTGCTTACAGCAACCGGTAATTGTAAAAGCCATAATCACAAACAAAAAAGAAATTTTAAAGTTATTCATTGTAAATATTTTTAATCGTTATTATTCTTTAGTTTCAGGATGTCCGATTTTTAGTTCATACCAATCTATTTTTCTTGAAAGGTACATTACAATACCCAGAATAATAAACAAACCAATACTGCCTATTAATAGTGCATAGTCTTCCAATTGTATAATCGTAAAAATAAAGGTGTAGAGTACTACCAATATCCCAAAAATTAATCCGCCAATTTTCTTCGATTTAAGAATGGCTGTCGTATACCCTGTTACCAGAATCAATGTAAGCAATGCAGCCAATAAATATGCTAAGTTGAAAAGCATATGCTCGCTAAATGCAAGGAGCAATGAGTAGAATACAACAAGTGCTATACCAACCAATAAATATTGAATGGGATGAATAAAAACTTTATTCAGCACTTCCACAAAAAAGAAAACCATGAAGGTAAACACAATAAACAATATCGCATATCTTGCTACTCTGTATGATTTCTTATAATTATCAACCGGAAGAAGCATATCAGTACCAAATGAACTGTTGTCAACATCGTATTTACTTCCAATCCAGCTTTGTGGATAATTTCTGTTAAGATGCAGTATATTCCAATTCGCGGAAAAACCTGCATCTGATATATCCCGTTCATCAGGCAAATAATTTCCTGTAAAACTTGGTGTTTGCCAATTTGAGGTGAGCGTAACATCGGTTGTTTTACCTACAGGTATGAAATATAAATACTGGCTTCCTTTTAATTCAACAGCCATTGAAAAGGCATATAGTGCCGAATCACTATTAATTATTGGGATTGTGGCATTAATTCCTGATGAAACAATATCGTTTGTGCTGGTTCCTGAATTAAAAAAAATATTAATACTATTCCAGTCGAGACTAATTTGTTTCTCAATTCCTTTAAGGTCGGTAATACCGAGATTTAGTGTCGCTTTATCAAAATGAATATTGGAACTTTCAATATCATATTGTTTATAATTGATTGAGTTGAATGATCCGGAAATGATTAAATCCGATTCATAAACAACAACCTCATGTATTCCCCTGTACCTTTTCTCAGGAGAAATTGCACCTGTAATGCTTAGTTGTTCAGGCAAATAATACAACCATTCTTGTACCTTAATAATTTTATCTGCCGAATCCTTTTTTGAGTATTGCTTAATATACTTATCGAAAGGTATCGAAATATACGGACCGGTTAAGGTTTGCCCACTACCCCATTTTGAGCTTACTTCATTAATTGCGCTCCGTTGAATTACTTCACGCTCATGGATAATTTCTTTAACCATTGTTGTTGGGATTAGCAATATCAAAATCAATACTATAATAATTCCTACCTTAAAGAATACATTGCTTTTTAGATTTTTCATTTTTTTAATATTTTAGTTTACCCCTTTTCCTACCAAAAATCAGAATATTTCTGATCACTATCCTGAATGTGTGAAATTAACTAATTATTTTGAAAAAATTAAAGTAAGAACTCCATAACGTAATATTTTATCTACCTTTGCATCAACTTTGGTGTCAATTCCATCTGACCTGATGGATGACTTAATAGGGAAACAGGTGTGAATCCTGTACAGTTCCCGCTGCTGTAATACTCAAATTCAGCTTTTGAAACCCGGTCACTATCAGCCTTAGGCTGATGGGAAGGCCTCAAAAGTGAGTAAGTCAGAAGACCTGCCTTTGTTGAAATTATTCAAAGCTTTCGGGATAAAAGCAAGATGATATACTATCATTCCAACTAGTTTGGTCCTGTTAAGTTTTGAGATTTAATTAATTAACTTTTTTATTTTAAATCTTAAAGCTTTTTTTATGAAAAAAATTTATTTACTATTTGTAGCTCTTGCTGTACTCTCTTTAGCAAATGTCACAGCTCAGAACAACTATGTTAACCAAGTAATTGTGGGTTCAGGGGGCGATTTTGGTAATCCCGATGACCATGTATCAATTGCATCTTTTATACCTGAAAATGGTATTACATCCAATTTTGGGAGTATCAATACCCATAGTATCCAAGATATTGCAATTGCTGGAAAGTATGCATATGTGGCAGCTCAGGATTCAATCGCTAAATTTGATCTTGACACATACGAAAGAGTTAGCATTGTTGAAGCAACAGGAGTTAACCGTTTGCTTGTGCATGAGACCGAACTTCTGGCTACATTTCAATATCCTGTAACTGACAATTTTGTTAAAGTTTATTCAACTGAGGACCTTTCTCTTACAACCACTGTTACCGGTATTTCCGACGAATCATCCGGTTTACTGATTGTAAATGATTTTGCCTATGTGGCTGTTCCGGGAGGTTGGGCAAGTACAGTTGGAAAAATAGCTATTGTAGGACTTAACGATTACACACTTGTTGATGAGATTGATTTTGATGCTGTTGGAAGTGGAATGATGGACCTATTTTACTTCAACAACAAAATCCAGGCTCTTTGTATTACTCCCTGGGGAGGATCAACGGGCTACATAAATTCAATGAGCAAATTAGGCACAAGCATTGAGTCGCATTTGATAAATGAATCCATTGGCAAAATTGCAGGTATTCAAAATAATATCCTTTATACAATTATGAATGGTGGAATTGGATCAATTGATTTATCAAACTTTAGTGTAATTGATACTACAGTAGTTGAGACACCTGAACTATCCATTTCATCGGCTAAACTCGATACTTTAAATAATGTATTCTATGTAGCAACCACTGATTATTTCTCAATGGGTGAAGGAACAATTTATAATATGAATGGTGATGAAACAGGATCATTTGATGCTGCAATCGCACCTGATGCAATTGCCATTGATTACAGAAACAACACTGGTACAAATGAAATCACTCTTACAGAAATTACTCTATTTCCAAATCCGGCGTCACATGTTATTACTATCAATACATATGAAGGTGTGAATTTTAATACTTACAAAATTATAGATCTTAGTGGCAGGGTACTGATGGAAGATGCAATTGGGATCAATAATGGAAAGGCAATAATTGATATTAGCAATATGATTAATGGATTCTATATTGTTAATCTGCTGGGTGAAAATGAATTTTCGACAAGCACATTCATTAAAAAATAAGTCAAATCACATGACTTGATGTTGGATCAAGTCCTGAATTACTTAATTATCATGATAAACAATAAACTAAAAATAATATTCACCTCCATTCTACTTTTCGGATTATTTTCAGGCTATTCCCAATATGCACCCCCTGCAGGTCAGCAAGGCACAACAGCTATCCATGCCGATAGCAATATATTTGTTGCCTGGGCAAATAATTGTGTTGTTGACCGGGGATATGCAGATATCTCAAATCAATCACTGGGATTAGCAACTTATGGGGATGACGAAAGCGGGATTGATAAACCCGATAACGGAGTTGTTAGTCTAGGCGACGGAGGTATGGCAATTCTTGATTTCGAGGTACCAATAGCAGATGGTATTGGTTGGGATTTGGCAATATTTGAAAATTCTTTCACTGATGATTTTCTGGAACTGGCATTTGTAGAGGTTAGTTCAAATAACATTGATTACTATCGATTTAACTCCGTTTCGCTAACCCAACAAGAGGTTCAAACAGAAACTTTCGGCCTTACAGATGCAACAATCGTTAATAACCTAGCCGGTAAATACAGAGCCTACTATGGTGTTCCTTTCGATTTGTCGGAACTAAAAAATATTGACGGGCTTGATATTTACAATATCACCTCCGTTCGAATAATTGATGTAGTTGGAAGTATTGACAGTACATATGCTTCATTCGATTCAGAAGGTCGGATTATTAATGATCCCTGGCCAACTCCTTTCGAATCATCAGGCTTCGACCTTGATGGTGTTGGTGTAATAAATAATCGCGATAATACCAGTATAAGTGAAATAATTATAAACCAAGGAGGACTGGTTTATCCAAACCCCGTTGAAAATAAATTTAGAATAAACAACTTACATAAAATTGACAGGGTAATTATTTCTTCCCTAGGTGGACATATTATCAAGAACATTGCTAAGCCCGATGAAAATATTGATATTAGCTTTCTCGAAGCTGGCTATTACATTATAAGTATTTATGGTGATGATACTATCCTTACTGATAAGCTGATAAAATTATAACAGGTAAGTATGTTTAGATGTCTTAAATATCAACTTCTGATTTCCTTAACAGTCGTTCTGACCGGAAGTTTAAGAAGCCAATTTATTTATGATACTCTTCAATTAAACGAGCTAGAGATTATAAGTAGTCACTATGATCTTAGTTCTACCACTAAATCAAATACAATCGATTCTATTGCACGCAAGGAGTTAAATTTAAGCGACATAGGAGAACTACTTTCAGCTTACACTCCTGTTTTTGTAAAATCATATGGTAAAGGGTCATTATCAACTGTTTCATTTAGGGGAACCGGAGCATCTCATACTAAAGTACTATGGGAAGGATTTAACATTAACTCTCCCATGCTTGGGCAAACGGATTTTTCCTTACTCCCTGGAGTATTTTTCGATGAAGTTAAACTTCTGTATGGAGGTAGTTCGCTATCAGAATCGAGTGGCGCTTTGGGAGGAAGTATTAGTTTAACAAGTAATGGCATCCATCAACGAAACAATCCCATAGCATTTGTGCAAACTGTGGGCAGTTACAATACTTATCAAACTTCCATTGGAATTAATCTTGGCAAATCAAAATTATACTCGGGCACAAGGATATTCCGACAGTCTTCTGAAAATAATTTCTCGTATTACAATAATGCCATAAAACCCAAAAAGGAGATGAATCAAACCAATGCTGATTTTGTAAATTTTGGATTTACTCAACAGTTTCAATTTCAATTATCAGAAAAGCAATCCATAAGTTTTATAACATGGAATCAATGGAATAATCGCGACATTCCTACCATAATGACAAATGTTGAAAAAGGAGGAAATCAAAAAGAGTGGCAGGATGACGTATTCTCAAAAAACATATTGAAATGGGTGATACATAATGTTAATACCAAAATGGAACTGGTAGGAGCTTACTTTTTCGAAAACATGAATTACTACTTACACACCTCTGATAGCCTTGGTACTACTATTTCACAAAATAAGATAAAGAGTTATTCATTATCAGGGAAACTATCCAAAGAAACTAATAATGGAACAATACTAAAAACAAGTTTCAAGTTAATTCATGAAAATATTAATAGTAACAACTACTTAGAAAAAAAACAACGTAATTTATTTAATGCTTTTGTTAGTTTAGAGAAGAAATTAACCAAAAGCATTTCTGCAGAAGCTTTAATCCGATCTGAAATTTCTGATGTTGCCATAATTCCAATAATGCCAATGTTAGGAATTAACTACAAACCTTTTACAGAGCATGATCTACATTTCAGGCTGGTTCTCTCAAGAAACAAAAATATTCCTTCTCTAAATGATTTATACTGGTATCCAAATGGTAATGAGGATTTGGTTCCTGAAATCAGCCTGGATTCAGAATTTGGAATAGAATATGCTCATAAATTAACTGAATTCAACAAGATTTCTTTTGTAGGAAGTGTATATGCCTCATCAGTAAAAAATTGGATTATTTGGCAACCAGGTGATTATTATTTAGACTGGGGTCCTGAAAACATACCCAACGTATTTGCAAGAGGTATCGAACTATCGGTAAAAACCAATGGTAAATTCGGTAATGTTATTTATACTTTATTTGGTGAGTATGCATATACAAGAAGCACCAATAATAGCCCCAAGTCTAAAAACGATGGGACTTCTGACATTCAACTTCTTTATGTCCCAATTCATTCAGTTGTTGGTTATTTAAACATAAATTTAAAGGGTTATTATGCAACATGGAGTTTATCATATACAGGCTACAGAAATACTTCATTTAATTCGGATGATAACTATTCATTCAGACTACCGGGTTATACACTTAACAATATGTCGGTTGGGAAAAGCATAAGCATAAAAAAATCCAAATTTGAACTAAGATTCAAAGTCAATAACATATTCAATATTGATTATCAGGCAGTGCTTTGGCGGGCCATGCCTGGAAGAAATTATGAAATATCCATAAGTTTTAAATTGTAACAGATGTATAAAAATATAGTTTTCTTATTATTGATTTCCTTTTTGATTTCGTGTGCTGGCAAAGATGATGTTGAACTTGATTCGACCCTCATTGAAGAAGGAGGCATTTTTATACTAAACGAGGGTAATTACTTGGTGGCAAACTCTTCACTTTCATATTATTATCCTAACAACTCACTTATCCAAAAAAGTTTATTCTACAAAGCAAACAATGTTCCTCTTGGAGATGTGGCACAAAGCTTAACCATTAGAAATAACTCGGTTTATGTTGTAATTAATAACTCAGGCCTTATTTATGGTATCAATAAAAATACTTTGGAATTTGAGGGGAAAATTAATGGATTAATATCACCTCGCGAAATGATTTTTATAGATGATAATAAAGCATATGTATCTGATCTTTACAGCTCGTCAGTTATGATTATCGATCCTGTAGTTTATGAAATCATCGGTAGCATTGAGATTGGAAAAAGTTCTGATTGCATGATTAAATCACAAAAAAGGATTTTTATTGCCAATTGGTCAGCCTATAATCAAACAAAACTTA
>JABMPH010000197.1 GCA_013203805.1 Bacteroidota bacterium
ACCCACTTCCCTTCCACATCTCGATGGCTAGATACATCTCTTCTTTACTGTATTTCTGATTTTTTCGCATGCAGCAAATTTATGCAGCATTTCTAAATCATAAAAGACGGAGTTGGTAGGACGGATACCTTTAATTGATGTTGAAGCAAAGTATAAACCTGAGTTGGTTACTATTAATTCAGATGTTACTTTTAGTTACTTTTCAGATCATATTATTGCAGAGATGAAGAAGGAAAATAGATTAGGGAATGCCAAAGCCTATGACAATGCAAAAATAATATTCAACAAACTGATGGGTGATAGTGTATTAATCCAAAATGTTTCTGAGGATATGGTTAATGAATTTATTCACAAAATGATATTGAAAAAATTATCCATAAACAGCAGAGGTGTTCATCTAAGAGCCATTCGAGCTACCATAAATAGAGCTATAAAAGATGGAATATATGATGCATCAAATTATCCATTTAAAAATATATCCATCAAAACACAAAAAACCAGGAAAAGAGCAGTTAATAAAGATGTAATAAAAATGGTGGAAGAATTAGATGTGTCAAAGGAAAACAACCTACAGTTTTATAAAGATTTGTTTATGTTTAGTTTTTACAACAGAGGGATGAATTTTGTGGACATATCTTTTCTAAAAACTAAAAATATTGAGTCTGGCAGAATTAGCTACTATAGACAGAAAACAGGGCATCAGTTTAGTATTAAGTTAACTGATAAAGCAAAAGTTATTATTGATAGGTACAGTAAGCTAAAAGATCCTGAGTCCTATATATTCCCAATTATTTATAGAAAAGGGAATGAGTATCTGGATTATAAAAATGCAATGAGGCTAATGAATAAAAAGTTGAAGAAAATTTCTAAAATCTTAGAGTTAGATGTACCTTTAACGACCTATGTAACTCGGCACTCCTGGGCGACCATTGCAAAGAGATCAGGTATATCTACTGCAATTATTTCTGAAGGCTTAGGTCATGAATCAGAAGAAACAACACAGGTGTATTTGGATAGCTTTGAGAATGATGTACTGGATGATGCAAATGAACTAATAATATCATGACAGAAAACAAACTAGACGATTTTTTGACTTTTCTAAAGGATCACTTAAATTTTAATGTATGTGAAATCACGACTTATGATATCCCTGATAGGGGAACAAGTTTAATAGATGCTTCAAAATATGCTACTAATAGTATTGTAGTTAAATGCAATAATAAATCAATGAGAGCATTTGAAAAAATGTTAGTTCAGAAACAAAAAGACGCAATCCTATATTTTCAAACACAGTTTGCTAATCATAAAGATGCTGCTGTTTTTATTCTCAATGAGTCTGTAAGAAAATTAAAGGTAATAAGTGACGGATTTAATGCAATTGAATTTAATAGAGTACAATATGCCAGTCATGATAATGTTTCTGTATACAATGAAATAGAAAAAATATATATCCCCAAAGTAGAATTGACAGAATTTCACTTTAAATATATTTCAGAAAGTATTTCAATCCAAAATAGAGCAATATCAGAGTTATTGGAATCCTATGAGAATACCATGGCTTTACTAACGGGTACACCGTCACTATTCAAATTAAAAACTAAACTTAAAGTAGCTGAACTTTCCCTCTTTTACAGATTACTTGATGAGGAGGGGATCTTTTTACGGAAACATGAAACTGAGGTTTACCGAATGATTGCAAATTCATTTTCTACAGAAAAAATGGATAATTTAAGTGCAAATGGGATAAAGAAGAAGTTCCTTGATATTGACGAAAAGACATTTGATAGCATAAGCCAATTACTACATAAGTTAAGACAACGATTTAATAAATTGAAAGAAAATTATTCTAAGTAACTATCTATTTATCAGTAATATGAAATAGGGTTCCGCAACCATGCGGAACCCTATTTTTATTTCTATTCAACATATTTTTGCTTTCAAATACCGTAGAAATCGGGTTAATGTCTCTCTCCTGGTTTTACGGAAGTAGAGAGAAAAATTTGAAAGTAATTTATTATGAAAACTAAAAATTTAAAAAATGAAAAGGTAAAAAAGGAAAGTGGCACTATTTATACGCTGCATGATCTGGCTGAAATGTTCCAGGTTACAATTAGAACAATCTATAACTGGATGGACGACAACAGATTCAGTTTTGTAAAAGTGGGTAGTAAAACTTATCTGACTGAACAGCAATTACAGGAGTTCCTTACTAACCATGAGGTGAAATCATTTAAAGCTGGGAGGAACTTATAATGAGCGAGAATTCAGGAGTATTGGGAAGTAGCCCAAATGATGAGAACAACAATGGAGAAGTTTTCTGGAATGGAGCAGGTCAAATTATTCCATCCCTCCTTTATAAGTTCTTCGAGAGAAGGAGGTTTGGTTTGTATTATCCAAAAAATTCGGATGTTAAGAATACAAATCCTGTAGTGGTAAAGGAAACAGGAAACGTAGTAAGTGAAGTCGGTGATACATACCTGCTTCAAGTGGCTAAGATATATATCCTTGAAAAAACAGAAGAGGAAGGTAAAAGTGATGCAATAATTGACTCCTTACATTCTAAGATTGGATTATTTGGTAGTAAGAATCAAAAGTTATTGGCAAAACTTGATCTAGATTTTGTTGAAGATACAAAGGAAATAGCTTATCTGTTTTTCAAGAATGGAGTAGTTGAAATAACGGAGAAGGAAATTCAATTAAAGCAGTATGCGGATTTTGATGGTTATGTGTGGGAGAAGAACATAATTGATCATGATTTTTCTCCTGCTTCATTTGAAGAATTGGTAAAAAAGTGTGATTTCATGCACTTCTTACATGATATAACAAAGGTGGATGATGAAGAGGAAAGTGGAAACAGGTTTGCTTCCATTTTTTCAATAGTCGGCTATTTAAGTCACAGGTATAAAGATAATACCAACACTAAAGCCATTATTTTAATGGATGTCGCCCCGAGTGGTAATCCAAATGGCAGAACTGGTAAGACATTAATTTGCCAGGCAGTTGGCAAAGTAAGAAGCCTGAGTATTATTGATGGCAAAGGCTATGATCAACGTAGATGGTTTAGGTTCTCAAGTGTTGGTATAAGTACTGATCTGTTATTATTCGATGATATTCAAAAGAACTTTGATTTTGAACAGCTATTTCCGTTGATGACTACGGGATTACAAATTCAAAGGAAATATAAGGATGACGTTTTCATTCCTTTTGAAGATTCTCCCAAAATAGTAATTACAACTAATTATGCTGTTATCGGAGAAGGTAGTTCATTCAAAGGCAGGACTTTTGAATTTGAAGTCTCCAATACATTCAATGCTGATTATCAGCCAACCGATAAATACGGAAAAAGGTTCTTTGATGATTGGGATGAAAAGGAGTGGAATCTCTTTTATAATTTAATTGCACATGCCATTAAGTTTTACTTGTGGAAAGGTTTAGTGGAATCAAAGCCAATAAATTTGAAGCTCTCCAAACTTATTCACCAAACGAATGAAGACTTTGTTGACTTCTGCAAAGTTAAAATTCAGGTTAATGTTAAGTACGATAAAAGAGACCTGTTCGATAGTTTCAAAAGGGAATTTCCAGAATACGGAACTGTAACTCAAAGAACCTTTACCGAATGGTTAAGGAGATGGGGAACATTTATTGGTAAGAAACCAGTTGAAACTCATAGTGGAACTACCAGATACATTCTTTTTCCTGGGAATCCTAAAACCTGAAAACCAACTCCGCAAAAGTTCTAAAGTTGGGTGTATGGTTTTGTCAATTATTAAAAGAAAAAAATCATGGGATTAAATATTAGAAAAGGTAATATGTACAAGTTTGTAACGCATACATGGAACACAGTTAAAGGCGAATGTCAACATGATTGCTCCTATTGTTACATGAAAAGGTTCGGAGAACAAAATCCTGTAAGATTCGATGAAAATGAGATAAAAACAGTTCTGGGGAAGGCTAAGTTTATTTTTGTTGGAAGTAGTAATGATATGTTTGCCTTTGGGATACCCGAAGAATGGATTTTAAGAACACTTGATCATTGTGCTCAGTTTGAAAATAAGTACTTATTTCAAACGAAGAATCCAAGAAAGTTTCTGGAGTTTATTAGTTCACCTGCAATTAATGAACGAACTGGATTATGCACTACAATTGAAACTAACAGGTGGTATCCTGAAATTATGGGGAATAGTCCTAAACCGTTGGAAAGGGCTTTGGCAATGATTGAAGTAAGTAAATCTATAAAAACATTAGTTACAATTGAACCAATAATGGATTTTGATTTATCAGAACTTGTTGAATTGATAAGAATGTGTAATCCTGTTCAGGTTAACATCGGAGCTGATTCAGGGAATAACAATTTACCAGAGCCAACCAAAGAAAAGGTATTGGCTCTAATTGAAGAATTAAAGTTGTTTACAAAGGTTGAATTGAAAGAAAACATCTTCAGGATACTTTAAAAGTTAAATAACTGTTTAATCAAAGCTCACTAAAAAGGTGGGTTTTTTTTATGCACCAATGCCACTTACTTTAAATTAAAAACCTAAATTTAGCTTTCAATTAAAAACCACTATAAATTCCATGTCAGAAGACCAAAAAAACAACTCCAGCAGCAATTTGTAAATCGTGCATAAAAAGTGTAAAAATGTTCGTATACATATTTATACCCCTTTGTTGTAATTTGCCAAAATGAAGGATAAAATATTATTAAGCTAACATCAATAAGAGAAACTTATAAATGATTCTAGAAAACATTACCAAAGAACATATTGAAAAAGCAATTCAGGAAATTGAAGATAAGGGGGTAAGAAAAGGGAGACATTCTTCTACTTATGACCTCATATACGAAGGCAAAAAATATCCTCCCAAGCTAGTCATCTCTATCGCCAACAAATATGCAAATGGAATTGAATTAGAGGGCAATAATTTTCAAGGAGGACAGGGGACAGCAGCATTTGAATTATTGGAAAAAGAAGGATTTGAAATCATTCAAAAAAATGATCCTATAAAACCACTAATTGAAAAGTATAAAAAGAGAATTGCTAAAACTCAATTACAAGATGAAATATACAAGTGGGAACTTGTTAATCATTATAATGGCAGACCAAATACTGAAGCAATTGATTTTTATCAAGAGATAAAGGATATTAAGTTTAATAACTTGGTATATGCCATGGGAATAGCAGTAATTCATCTTTTAGCGAAAGAAAAACCCGAGGAATTACGTCAGCTTTTTATTCATCTTTTTGATGAAACCAAAGATTTAGGAGAAAGAGTTAAATCTTTTAATCAAGATACACTTAAAATTTATAGGGAGCTGGGTGAAACACTCCAACATCATCAAGACGAAAGATCTATTGCAAGTTATTTAACTTTTTATAATTCTGAGAAATATACTTTTTATAAATCTTCATTCTATAAGAAGTACTGCAAATTAATAGGCATAAAAGAAGCTAAGAAAAATGAGAAATATATTCATTACCTTAAGTTAGTTGATGATTTAATTGAAAATTATATAATTCCTGACTTAGAACTAATTGAACAGGTAAAAGCATTACTCCCAGAATATTATAATGGTAACAATCATAAATTATTAGCACAAGACATTCTTTTTCAAATGCTCGATAACAACACAGATACAAGCTATTGGGTATTTCAGGGAAACCCAAAATTATTTGATTTTGAAACAGCACTAAAACAAGAAATTCTAACGGACTGGATTGTAAGCGCTCATAAGGATGGAATAAAAATTGGAGATAAAGTTATTATATGGATAACTGGAAACAATTCTGGTTGCTATGCTTTAGCTGAAGTAATCTCTGAACCTCATATAAAAACTTCTTCACCAGATGACCACCTTTGGAAAGGTGATAGTAAAGGCGAGTTAAAAGCTGATATCAAAATCACGCACAATCTGGTTGGCACTCCAATATTTAAGGAACAAGTTATTGAACTTAATGAGTTAAAGGTAGGTCACCAAGGAACAAATTTTACTGCAACTAAAGAAGAATACGAAACAATATTGGATATTGCTCTATCAAATGATAGTAGTTCATATTCAAAAGTAAAAAAAGGGTTAGACCCCAAAAAATTTAGTGAGTTTATTTCTTTTTTAAGGATTTATGTAGTAAAGAACAAACTAGACGCAAATGATGAAAGAATAAGTTTTAATTTAAGACCTAGCAAAAACCGACTAGTCTTTATAATAGGAAACCGATATGCATTATGTATTGAAAAAATAAAAAACAATACGGAAATTTCATTTATTTCAAAAGATATTCATAGTAAAGAATATGGAAGCTTTTCAAACCAGAAAAAAGAAATAGAAGCATATTGGAATAAACTTGATAACATAGTTGAGTTTGAAGAAAATATAATTGAAGGATTTAACATAGAACTAAATAGAAATAACAAAAGTCCTTTTCGACGGTTCACAAACCAAGATTTCATAAACGATATATTTCAACCAGATATAAAGATGGACAACAAAACTATAAGCACTTTAAAATCTCTTAATACAATCCTGTATGGTCCACCAGGGACGGGTAAAACATATAAACTTAAAAATGAATTGTTTGATATGTTTACAACTACACAAAGTACTATTTCACTGCATGAATTTTTAGTCAAAAAAACTGAGAACCTTTCTTGGTGGGAAGTTATCGCATTAGCAGTTTTAGACTTAGGAAAAACTAAAGTTCCAAATATTTTCAATCATCAATTAGTGAAAATTAAGGCAGATTCCTCAAATTCTACAACAGTTACGCCAACAATTTGGGGTCAACTACAGAGCCACACAATAGATGATTGTGAATACGTTAATGTTAAAAAGCGATCCCAGATTCAAATTTTCAACAAAAACAAAAATTCTGAATGGGAAATAATACAAAGCAAAGTAGAAGAACAAATCCCCGAACTATTAATTCTTAAAAATGAAATAGACTCTTTCAAACCAATTAAGGTGTCTAAGAAACGGTATGTCTTTACTACTTTTCATCAATCATTCAGTTATGAAGATTTCATAGAAGGTATAAAACCTATAATTTATGAAGATGAACAGAACCCAGAAATAGGTAAGCAAGTTATTTACGATATAAAACCAGGTATCTTTAAACAAATAGTGAAAGAAGCTAATCAAGATAGAGAAAATGATTATGCGATTTTCATTGATGAAATAAATAGAGGGAATATCGCAAACATATTCGGTGAACTTATTACACTTATTGAAGATGATAAAAGAATAGACACTGAAAACTATATTCCTGCTAAACTTCCTTATTCAAATGATGAATTTGGCGTTCCTCCAAATCTTTACATCATTGGAACAATGAATACGGCAGACAGAAGTGTGGAAGCTTTGGATACAGCCCTTAGAAGAAGATTCTCATTTATTGAAATGAATCCAGAACCTATAAAATTAAGTTATCCAGAATTTAAATGTGATGGTATTGATTTAGAAGCTCTCTTAACAGCTATAAATGCAAGAATTGAAAAGCTTTTAGATAAGGACTATTGTATAGGTCACTCCTATTTTATGACAATTAAAAATCGCAAACAACCTCTGGAGGAATTAAAGATAATTTTTCAAAACAAAATTCTACCATTATTGCAAGAGTATTTTTATGGTGATTGGGGAAAAATTATGCTAGTTATTGGAAAAAAATTTATTGATAAGAAGATTGAAACGATTAAATTTCTATCTAATGGGTTGGCTGATGAATATGAGGAATACGATGAAAAGCCTATCTATAACTTTACAGATTCAAAAGGTTGGACAATAGAATCGTTCAAATCAATCTATGAGTAAATCTAAAAACAGAATACAAGTTTTTGAACATCATACTTTGAAAGTTGATGAAGCACCTAATTTTAAGATGGTTCATTTTAATGCCCTTGAAAAGTATGGCTATAAGACAAAAGAAAAATACTTTGCGGTCGGCAACAAACGTATCAAGTTCAATAACTATGTTGGGGTTATTCAAGTCAAAAATTTAACAATAGAAATTTTACCAAAAGCTGATAATAATGGGGTTGATCAATCATCTAAAGATAAATGGCATAATGCACTGATATCTATGCTGAAAGAATGTAAACTGATAAAATTGAATACTATTTCAAATGCAAAATTAAAACTCAAGTCAGCTTCAATTCTAGATTTGTACTATGACTTATTTCTGGCAGAGACTGAGACAATTTTCAAACATGGTTTAAGAAAGAATTACAGAATAGTTGACGAAAATCTTAATAAGGTAAAGGGAAAGATTCTATTCACATATCACATTAGAAAGAATGCTTTTCACAAGGAACGCTTTTATGTAGAACATAAAATATTTGACGCAGACAATAAACTTAATCAAATATTATACAAAGCATTGTTGATTTTAAAAACGATTGCACATAATCCAAACCATAATATTAGGATCAACAAGTTGCTCTTAAATTTTGAAGATATCTCTGAAGAGAATATAACTAAAAAGTGGTTTGAGAAACTCAAGTTTGACAGAAACACAGAACGCTACAGAAAAGCAATTACATTGGCTAAACTTATCATTTTAAGATATTCACCCGATTTAAAAGGTGGCAACGAAAATGTATTGGCAATAATGTTTGACATGAATATGCTTTATGAAAATTACGTTTATCGTAAGTTAAAAGCATTACAATCAGATTCTGAAAATCCTATAATCAACGTAAAGGAGCAAAACAGAACACCTTTTTGGGAATCTAAAGGTTTAAGAGCTGATATAATAATAGAAACGGAAGATAAACGGCTGGTTATTGATACTAAATGGAAAGTTTTAAAAGATAATAAGCCATCCGATGCAGATTTAAAACAAATGTTTGTATATAATCTACATTATGATACAAGCATTAGCATTTTACTTTATCCTAAAACTACAATTGATTCTTCAGAAAAGAAACCATTCAGAAATGAAAAGTATAAAGAACAAAATTGCCAAGTTGCATTCATCGATTTATTTAATCAAGAAGGAAAATTGGAAAAGGAACTTGGTTTCAGAATTTACAATGAATTAATAATAAATGAAATAAATACTGGTGTTTGGAATGTGTAAAAACACAAACTGCCAGGGTTTCATCGGAATTTTAACATATCAACCTAATGTAATTTGAAAATAGAACGTGTAATTAGTGAATTCTATGACTTTGTAGATACTTTTATTAGTGGTATGGCTGGATAAAATAATCAATAATAAAATCACATTATGAACCTAGATGATGGAACTATAATTCATAGCACCCTTGAACAAGGCTATGACTTTTACATAACAGATAAATGGCAAAAGAAATACCACTTTAAGATTTCTACATTTGCAGTTCCATCAGGATTATTATCAGAAGCGATTGAAGTCACAGATTCAAACAATGTACTCAGAACCTTTCGTGTGTTATCAGAATTTAAAGCTGATATTGAAAAATCAGAATTATTGTTGAAAGCAAAAATTAGAAAAGGAATAAATCAAAAACATCTGAATATTGTAGAAGGTGAAATTTCAATAACTGATGAGCAAATATTGAGAGGGGCTATTGGATCTACCAATAATTTATCTGACACAGATTTTAATACAACTTTAGAAATAGATGGTAAAAGAATTACGATAGAAGAATTTGTTAAAATGCTGGATATTTTTGGTGGTTTTAATTTCAAATTCCAAATAGTCGATAGTGCAGATGAATTGGATTAAAGAAGATTAAACCCTCTGCACCCAACTAAAACCCACTTCTAAGCCTTACCAATAAAGGGATTCCCATTTAAATACTAAAATTTCCTATTACTATTTCTATATTTTTCAGTTATTATCTCTAATAAATTTTGTTATTTGCTATAATAGAAAATTATATAAGTATTTGATAGTCAATATATTAGATTTGTTTTATTGAATTATTTTACTTATCTTTGTATATAATAATATATGCAATTAGGGGGATAAAATTGAATATAAATTACAAGAATAAAAGATAAAATTACAACAGATAGAAATTACTACCACCTCCTAAGCATTAAATCATAAAAAAATATGAAAAATGTAAAAACAGATTTTACTGTTGAAGAATCAGTATGCAGTAAAGCCAACGGTAGTGATGAATTAAATGAGTGTTGGATTTTAAAAACTAGGGGATATGGAACTGACTACAGCAACAGCTAAACAACTTATTGATATGAAAATTACAAAGATTCCTACTTTGTTAGAAGATTTATTACCTCAGACTGGCTTGGTGGTTTTATCTGGTCCAAGTGAAGGTGGGAAATCTACTTTTGCAAGACAGTTAGCTATAGAAATTGTTATAGGTAAAGACAAATTTCTAGGGATTAATATAAATGCCATATTTAGAAGAGCAATTTATGTATCTACAGAAGATGATAGTAATGCCTTAAGTGCACTACTTAATGCTTATAATCATTCAGAAGAAGAAAAGGTAAAACTAGAAAATTTAAGATACATCTTTGATTCTGAAAACATCTTAGAAGATATTGAAAAGTACCTTGTCAAAAACCCTGTAGACTTAGTAGTTGTGGATATTTTCACAGACCTATACTCAGGTGACTTAAACATGACTAATAAAGTTAGAGGTTTTCTAAACAAATTCAGAAAACTATCATTAAAGTACAAATGTCTTATCCTTTGTATACACCATCCAAATAAAAGATCTGATTCAGAAGCACCTAATAAAAATAATCTTTTAGGTTCTCAGGGAATTGAAGCCAAAGCAAGGTTAGTTCTAGATTTAAGAAAGGAATCAGCAAATCCTAATTACAGAAGATTGTATATAACCAAAGGCAACTATATTTCTGATGAAAGAAAGAAATTTGGATTAAGATTAAGAATGAATGATAACCAGATATATGACGTTGTAGACAACGAAATTCCTATCAGAAATTCTAGTGCTAGTATGATTGATAATATTAATAAACAAAATAAGAAAATAGAAAGAGTTCATGAATTAAATGCAGAAGAGAAACCTGTTAGGGAAATAGTCAGTATTATGAAAGATGAAGGATTTGACATCAGTGTCGGATCAGTCCAGAATTATAAGCAAATGGAATGTTCAACTGTTCAGGCCCCTATAAAGAGTGATTGAATGAACAGGATTTAATAAATATTATAATATATATATATGTTCATTCACTCTCTCCCCTAGGGGTGATGAACATTGAACAGAAAAGGAGCTTGTTAATTCAGGCTCTTTTTATTTTGATTATAATGCATTCTACAGGAATAAATATATAAGCAGCCTATTTATTTGGTCTGGTAGAAGAGAGTATTTAGAATTAAATATCACGGTTAAATGAAAGATGTATTCTACAGACAAGCCAATCACCCCACCTATTCCTCACCAATCCCACCAACCTACATTCAAGTAATTTAATAATAATGAACTTTAATTGGGATTTTGTCTGGAGTTCAATTAAAATATTTCCCTCCCCTAGTGATATCAAAATATTTAAGCTGATTATCCCTTGTTATTATTGCCCACATAGCAAATATGGTAATCGTCATTGGTGCTTTGTCAGATGAAAGGCATTATGTGTCCACTTTGATTAAAAGTGCCTCTCTCAGTCTTTTTTCATCAATTCATAATTCACCTTAATTTAACCTCAACCCTGCTGCTCAAAAGGTAATTTTTGTGTCCTGAATAATATGTTGTAAATTGTATGTAATGCTAATATTGGCAGTAGAATAATATTTAGGGTCGCTCTTTACTGATCGTAACCATAAATAACAAAGTTAGAAGGAGAAATACAATGGTACTTCAAGTCATGAAATGGGACATTCACCCAGATAAAGTAGAAGCTTATGCAAAATGGGCACAAACTGCAATTAAACGCACCATATCAGTTCCAGGAGTAGTTGAGTTTCGTGCATACCGTTCAGCAACTGGTTCTTCACAAGTTGTAACTACTTATGAGTTTTCAGAAATGAGTGATTGGGCAGCATGGAATAGCAATGCAGATATGCAAAAAGTGATGGAAGAACTTCATACACTGGCACTCAATGTCAATATTGAAATATGGGGACTGTCACCTGTAGTTCCTGAACCTATTAGACCAGGAAATTAACTACGTCAATCACATTAAATTTAGGCTCCTTTAGTAATAGATCTTCAGGAATCAAATGTGAAACTTATGATTCTCATAGAATGTGTCTTCCAAAAGATATAGATTAATGGTGTAATTATAGTAGGAACGTACACCAATGTATTTGCCTTTGTTGGAGATGAGTTCATATTGTTGGGATAAGTTCATATAAGGCGATTGTTGTTTCTGACTCAGGCAGGGTCGTGCTGACCGCATAAAGCCCTAGTTATTATGCACTGGTTATTATTTAATCTTAAAAATAAAGTGTGGTTTATTGTAAAGGTCTGAACGAGTCACAGTTCCTGTAAATCCCGCATTTTCAATTTCTTTCTTTTTTAATCTAAATGTAGACATTGAAATAAATGGATCAAGGACTATCTCATCAAATAAGAAGTTTGGATCAACAGGAATCTTTATATATTTTTCTGTACTATCTTTTTTTACAATTGCTCTAACTTCTTCTTCATAACTGAATTGTTCTCTCTTTATAAATAACTGTTGAATAAATAATAAACCATCATCTAAATCTTTTTTATTGTATGTTCGGTTAAATATGCCTTTTATTTCCTTTTCGTTTAAATAATTAACTTTACCTAGAAAATAATGGGCGTTGTGAGCAAAATCATTAATATTATATATTGATGATAAAAGTTTCTTTGCACTTGTTTTTACTTTAACAGCGCAACTTTTTTTATTTGGTCTTACATTTCTCCACAGTCCATCACACTCGGACTTTAATGACCAACATGATCCAAAATAGATATTAACTATCTTACCTTGTTTTCCTTTATAATGAACTTGAGATTTTGTAATAAAATTTTCAAAAGGATCTTTCCAATTTTCAATTTGACTCATGGAAAGCAGTTTTTCTTTCAAATCCTTAATAAAAT
>JABMPH010000198.1 GCA_013203805.1 Bacteroidota bacterium
CTATTATTTATTTTAATAAATGTCCTTTGAAAAGCAGAGTATATTATACTTCTATCATCCCAAATGAGTATTAGTGAAAATAGAGCAACAAGAAATACTTTTATGAGAATCATAAATACTCCACTACCGTAAACAAATATTCCATATATAAGAATGTAAAAGGGAATAATACTTATTACAGGCTTGGCAAGTAAAAGTAATGAAGTGGCATGAATTTTTACGAATATTCTATTAATTGACCAACTCAATAATAACATAATAAAATATGATAATGTGAAAGATAAGGCGGAGCCAAGTTCTCCGTATAAGTCAATTAAATAATAATTTAATAATATATTCGAAACACCACTTATTAAAATGGTTATAGAACTCAAATATGTTTTTTTGGAGTATCCAAAATTTCTGAGATATGCAAATGAATATTGATAAAATATGTAACCGATTGTAAATACAGGTATTAAATACAACGATTCTGTAAAATTCTCCTTTGCTAATATGTTCCCTATTTCATATCCAAAGGCAGCTACAATCATAGCAAATATTAGGGTGATTTTAAATATTTTTTGAAAATCAGAATCAATCTGCTGATATTTTTTTTCATTCATATATTCCATAAAATATGGAGTCCATGCTTGGTGAGATACACTGATGCCTATTCCTACAAGACTACTTATCGCCAATGCTAAACTGTAAAAACCTGCTTGAGGAATGCCTTGAGTATTCCCAATAAATATCTTTCCTATTTGTTCAATGATAATCCCGCTAAGAGCATACGGTATAAGAGGAACAGAATATGTAAGGATATATTTCACATACTGTATTCTAAATGATAGTTTATAATATGGGCTGATTTTCCAGACCCAAAAAATGACAAACAACAAGCCAGTAAATATCTGACCAAGAATTGGACCATTGTACTTATTCGTACTTAGTGAATATATAAGAATTACTGACATCATAAAGCTAATGTATGTTCTAGCTATTGAAGCCATTGCGATAATTCTACTCATTTTTTGTGGACCATATATTTGCTCAAATGTTAAAGCAATAACATTTATAATTGATATTGGGATAATCAATAAAATAGTGTTTCGTGGCAGGCCAGTTTTTAAATGGATCAGTTGAGCATTGTAGACTATTAGTACTGAAACAATGACAAATATAGTAACTGCGATAACAGATGATGTTCCAATAAACATTTTAAAGTCATTATTTGATTTTTTATCAAAATAATATCTACTAATTGATTTGTCTGTACTCAATGTAATGATTGAGGCGAATATCGCAACCACACCTAAATATAGACTTACTATACCATAATCATAAGTTGTTAGAAGGCGTGTAAATACTGGTATCGAAACAAATGCCAATGCCTTGCTTCCAATATTTGAAATAAGATAGTTCTTTCCATGATATAATATTTTATTAAAGTTTGCCATAGAATATTAATGTAAATAGAATAGCTAATGGATATTTGAAAGTATAATCATCTAAATGATATTGTAATAGAGATTAAGGTTGCCTATCAAAGGTATATCTGTATAGACACTTACGAATTATAGGGGTATAATAATTATACCCAGAGGCTTGTTTCATTCCATCTCGATTAAATATCATAACACCATCACTAAAGACACCGGCTCCTGGATACTTGCTTAAATACAGAGGTATATCTTTAAAATCATTTGGCCTATGATATGTAGTTACTTCCATAAGACTTAGTGATTGTGTATTTAGAATTCGCTCAGCTCCTTTAAAAAGATTAATTTCCTCACCTTCAACGTCCATTTTAATGTAATTTGGTAAAGGTAAACCGTATTCATCTACAATATTATCTAGTGTGTCGAGATTTATTATGCCCTTGTTAAAGTTTATTTGCTTTTTTCTATTAGATGCTCCAATATTAATGACGGTTACTCTACCTGTAGTGATCTCTTGTTTAAAAGTTTCTTTCAAAGCTTCATAGAAGTTATTATCTGGTTCAAAAATAACTATATGCTTAACTTTTTTTGACCATATCTTAGATTGATAGCCTTCTGCAGTACCTATATCATATACAACCCAATTGGAATCAATTTCCTCTAGACCAATATATTGGTGGGGAGATTTATTGCCCATTTCTTCAGAAAACTCATTCATAATAGCATTAAAGTTTCTGATTATTAGTTTTGAGGACCACTTTGTTGGGTATGCAATAGTATCACTTCCCCTATTTATATATTTAAATCTATTACCCTTACTTAATTGAAAAGTATTAAGAAAATTATTGTACTTTTTATTCGGATAATAAGCAGTCCGAAACTTAAATGTTTGAAGAAATATTCGCCATGTAAAATAGGGTTCTTTTTTGTGATTTATTATCAAATATATGAGATTAAATATATTGACAATAAGGGAGAGGGCCAATATTCTAGTGACAACGGCATTTGAAAGTATGTAAAATATCCTAAAGGTAATATTAATAGCTCCATATTTGGAATAATATTCGAGAATATTATTTACGTTAGTTTTAGGGGGTCTACTTAAATTTCTTAAATATTTTTTTATTTCCTTGTCAATGCTTTCTTGAGAAGAATTAATTTGTATTTTAGACATATTTATCCCTTTAATATGTTTGTTTATCTATCAATACTGTTCCGGATGGGCATTATC
>JABMPH010000199.1 GCA_013203805.1 Bacteroidota bacterium
GTTATGCCCCTTGATAACGCTACCCTACTGGGATTAAATCAATGCGGTTGTTTCGCAATTACCACTTGATGCGTTTCAAGGGGTTTTTCATAACTGAATTGTGGACTGGATTATGATTACCAAGTCTTTTTTAATTAATAATTTAAATAATTCTTTATAATCTGATATGAATGTATTTTTTCAATGTATTGACAATATCGAAAGATTTGTTATAAAACTCTTTATTAAACTTATATTTTTTAACAAAATAATAAATCCTAAAAAAGTAAGTAATTATAAAACTATTAGTTCACCAAATCATGACAAATTTGAAAAGGAAGTATTAAAGCATCTAAAATATGGTTGGGATTTAGTGGGTGGTTATTCAATAATGGATGGTGTTCATACGAGAGAAATCGTATTCAAAAATCTAAAAAATGTTTATGTTGAGTTTTATAAAAGTGGAAAAATGAAAAACCGTCAGGTTTTTATTAAAAGTTTTAACAAAGGGTGGTTTAGTACAAATTGGTTTGAGAATTGGGGGAAGCAGGAAGAAGGCTTTTATAAAAATTGGAAAAAGGTAGGAATATGGAATTATTGGGATAAACTTGGAAAGAAAACAGTTGTGAACCATATGGATGGAATTTCAAGTATTTATTATGAAAACGGACAAAAGAAAATGGAGTGGTGGTTTAACCATTGGACTAATAAAGGGAAATGTATATCATACTATCAAAATGGAAGCCTTGAATTTGACGGAGAACTAAAGGACAGGGTGGGAAACGGGAAACTTAAAGATGGTAAAAGAGATGGGATATGTACTTGGTGGTACGAAAATGGCAACAAGCGATTAGTTGGATTCTTTAAAAATGGAGAAAAGGAAGGTCTTTGGAATTGGTATTATGAAGATGGTAAAATAAAGGTAGAAGAAAATTATATATTGGGAAAAAGGGAAAATTATTATATTTTATATTATCCTAGTGGAAAAATGAAATTAGAAGGATTTTTTAAGAATGGTAAAGAGAATAGTCAGTGGATTTGGTATTATGTCGGCGGGATTGAAAAAGATGAATCTGGTTATTATCTCAATAGAGGTACAAAATATTTGGAAGGATTTTATAAAAATGGTAAAAGAGATGGAAAGTGGATTAGATACTATGAGAATATAAAAGGACCAACTCAAAACCAATGGTCTTTAAAGAATGGTACTAAAGAATTCGAAGGCAAATATATAAATGGGAATAGAATAGGGCGGTGGAAATGGTGGTTTGAAAATGGTCAATTGAAATCTGAAGGTGTATATAAAAATAATTGTCACGAAGGACACTGGAAATGGTGGTTTGATAACGGAGCCTTGAAAATGGTTGGAGTATACAAAGATTATAAAAAAGATAGTGAGTGGTCTAGGTGGTATGAGAACGGTCAAATTGAATATAAAAAACTATACAATTGTGGCGTTTTGCTTAAGGAAGACTATTGGGAAGAGAATGGCAATAAAGAAGAATATTTCATTTAAGAATGATAAATATTTTTCAACTTGTCTGAAAATAGAAAAATACAGAGTGAAAAATGAAAGCATTTGTAAGAATAATTGATATAATAGTCTTTAAAGTATTACCTGCATTATTAATTTCTGGGAATATAATATTAATTTATGGAGGACGGACTAATCATTTCCCTTTATATATTTGGTTAAGAGGGGATGCCTTCTATCAATTTATCATAGAATTAATGATGGTGAATAGTTTTATAGTACTTGCCATTATTTTAGCAGGAATCGGTAAGGGCATTCATTCTCATGAATTAAAAAATAGATTTATTTATTTCTGGCCGTTATATTTTTTTATATGTGTTTGGCTATTATCTGATTTTGCTGGTGGTATAAATAACTACAACTCGTTATTATTCTATATCAGTTTCACAGTATCGCAATTATTATACATATTGTTTTATAAAATATTTAAAAGTGAAATGAAAAATATCATTCTCTATGTTAAAAAATTAACTCGACCAATCTTTGAAATCAATACGGGTATTTTTCGCTTACTAATAGTTACTTTTTCGATATTATCATTGATATTTAGTAATAATTCTATCGGTGGGATGGCTTGGGAAATAGAGGCCTTTATTTGGGGAATTTTGTTTGCCATTATATTCTTCATCCTACTTTGGTTTTTTGTTTGGCTCTTATTAATTCTGAATGTTGTTGATTGGGTTATTAAAGGTTTTAAAGAAGAAAAATGAAATATTATTATATAGAAATATTTATAAAGAGCTTATAATTATTTCAATAAATAGATACCTTATTAATCGATAGTGTTTCTAATAATTACCCGTCTTTATTTTAATTCATTTATGGTTGGAGATATTACACTTTCTACACCAATCATTCCTTCTCCAATCAATTCCATTGTGTCCCAATACACACATAAATTTCCTGAACCAGTTGTCAAAATTGTAGTGGTTTTATTTTCATTAGTAAATACTTCAAATTTCCAGAA
>JABMPH010000200.1 GCA_013203805.1 Bacteroidota bacterium
AAAGGAATGCGTATGGCAGGCCGCATGGGTGGAGATAGGGTTAAATTAATTAACCTTCAGGTGATGCAAATTATTCCTGAGAAAAATGTTATAGTAGTAAAAGGAGCTGTTCCAGGTCCTAATAATTCATTAGTAATATTAGAAAGATGGAGTTAGTAGTTCATAAGGTAAGCGGAGAAGCCACCGATCGTAAGGTGAAGCTGGATGATTCCATTTTTGGAATTGAGCCAAACGACCATGCCATTTATCTTGATGCAAAGCATTACATGGCAAGTCAGCGTCAAGGCACACACGATTCCAAGGAAAGAAGTGATGTAATTGGAAGTACTCGCAAGATTAAACGTCAAAAGGGTACTGGTACAGCACGTGCGGGTAGCATTAAGAATCCTATGTTCCGTGGTGGTGGTCGAATTTTTGGGCCACATCCTCGTGATTATTCTTTTAAATTGAATAAGAAAGTTAAACGTCTTGCTCGTAAATCTGCATTGTCATATAAAGCGCAAGAAAATAGCATATTAGTTGTAGAAGACTTTAAATTGGAAAATCCTAAAACTAAGGATTTCAATAAAATTTTAAAAGGCTTCGATATGAACAATAAAAAAACTTTAATTGTAATAGGTAACTCTGATGAGAACATTTATTTGTCATCAAGAAATCTTCAAAAAGTTAAAGTAATGAGAGCAGAAGGAATTAATACTTATGAAATTCTAAATGCAAACAACATTGTTTTTGTTGAAAGTTCATTAAAAACCATCGTTGAAGTATTCGCGAATAAATAAAACTGAAAAGAGATGGGTGTAATATTTAAACCGGTAATTACCGAAAAGATGACCGCCAAAGGTGAAAAACTTAACCAATACGGGTTTATTGTCGATAAAAGGGCAAATAAACTTCAGATTAAAGGTGAGGTTGAGGAACTTTATGGAATAGAAGTACTTTCTGTAAACACCATGAATTACTCAGGGAAAAGGAAATCACGTAATACTAAATCTGGCGTAATTTCTGGTAAGACAAATGCCTTCAAAAAAGCTATTATTACAATAGGAGAAGGTGAATCAATTGATTTCTTTAGCAATATTTAGAAATGGCTCTAAAAAAATATAAACCGACAACCCCAGGTCAGCGTTTTAAAATCATTAGCGCATTTGACGATATTACTACCGGTACGCCTGAAAAAAGCTTACTAGTTGGTAAGAAGAGTACAGGTGGTAGAAATAACAAGGGAAGAATGACTATCCGCAACGTTGGTGGTGGTCATAAACAAAAATATAGAATTATCGACTTTAAAAGGGATAAAGAAAACGTTCCTGGTATAGTTAAAACAATTGAGTACGATCCAAATCGTACTGCTCGTATTGCTTTAATTAATTATGTTGATGGTGAAAAGAGATATATTGTTGCTCCTCACGGATTAGAAGTTGGACAGAAAATTGTTTCTGGTAACGAAGCTACTCCTGATATTGGAAATACTATGTATTTGAGTGATATACCTTTCGGTACAGTTATACATAATATTGAACTTCGCCCGGGTCAAGGTGCTAAGATGTCGCGTAGTGCTGGATCTTATGCTCAGTTGATGACGCGTGAAGGAAAATTTGCAATCATTAAATTACCTTCCGGTGAAACCAGAATGATATTGCAAACATGTAAAGCTACTATCGGTATGGTTTCTAATGTAGATCATAACCTTGAGGTATCAGGTAAAGCTGGTCGTAATCGTTGGAAAGGTCGTCGTCCAAGAGTTCGTGGTGTTGCCATGAACCCTGTTGATCACCCAATGGGTGGTGGTGAAGGTAGAGCTTCTGGTGGACATCCTCGCTCACGCAAAGGATTGCCAGCTAAAGGATACCGTACACGTGCTAAGAAAAAGGCATCGAATAAGTATATAGTTGAGAAAAGAAAGAAATAATTAAGGAGCGTTAATTGAACTTAATATGAGCCGATCATTAAAAAAAGGACCATACATCGACGTTAAACTCGAAAAGAAACTAATGGTTAATGTAGAGTCCGGTAAGAAAACCGTAATTAAAACCTGGTCGAGAGCATCGATGATCTCTCCTGATTTTGTTGGCCAAACAATAGCAGTACACAATGGGAATAAATTTATTCCAGTTTATGTTACTGAAAACATGGTTGGCCATAAACTAGGTGAATTTGCACCCACCCGTACCTATCGCGGACATAGCGGTAAGCTTATGGAACGCGCAGTTACGTTTAAATAACCCCGGGGTGGGTTTTAACGAGGATGTAGAATAATGCAGGCAGTTGCAAGAGCCCGGTATATCAGAGGTTCTGCCCGTAAGATGCGTCAGGTTATGTATCTCGTAAAAGGCAGGAATGTTGAGGATGCATTGAATATACTTCGCTTTACTCATAAAAAAAGCGCTCTGATACTTGAAAAGGTTGTACGTTGTGC
>JABMPH010000201.1 GCA_013203805.1 Bacteroidota bacterium
AGTCAGGTCAGGCCCCCAGGTTTTCATCCTGGTAACACGGGTTCGAATCCCGTACGGACTACTAAAACACTGATAATCAGTAGCAAAAACCGCTAAGATGTTGATTCATAGCGGTTTTTTATTTTTAACCCTACCAAAATATATCAAATATTGCAGTCTGAAAGGGACCTATAAGGGACCCATTTCAAATATTCATTTTGGGTCCCTCGAGATTATAATATGTTGATAAACAGTTTGGATCAGGAAGTATCTGCCGAAACCCTTAAAAATAAATTAACCGGAAAATGCGAAAACAAACACACCCTCTTAGATGCCTTCAACTACCACAATGAGCAATTCAAACTAAAAGTAGGCAACGATTATTCAAACCTTACATACAAGCACTACAAGGCTACACTTGCAAAAATCAAAGCATTCCTGTTACACCAGTATAAGAAATCAGATATTCCATTAGAAGATCTTAAACACATTTTTGTTACCAGTTTTGAAGTATACCTTAAAACTCACGATAAGTGCTCCCACAACACCACAATGAAGTATATCATCAAACTAAAGAGAGTCATCAACCTGGCAATCTTCAATGAGTGGATAAACCACAATCCTTTCATGAATTTCAGATGTTCAATGAAAGAGACCAACAGAGGCTACCTAAAAGAAATAAGTGATATCTGTGGTATCGAAAAACGCTTAACCATGCATTTAGCCCGTCACACTTTTGCAACTACTGTTACCCTAGCTAATGGTGTACCCATTTAAACTGTGTCTAAAATGCTTGGGCATACTTCCATTAAGACAACTCAAACTTATTCAAAGGTGGTTGATACTAAGATAAGTAATGATATGATGTCTCTTAAAAAGAACATTACAAAAAAACATATCATTTCAAAAGCAAATTGAACTACCTATTTGGATCTATGATGTTCGCTAAAAAATAACCAATTAAACTATTCCCTGTACCTCTTAATAGCTGCAAAGTGAGGCGGTTTTGAAAATCTGTGCCCATCCGCTAACTGTTTAAATACTGCTGCTGAAGTAGGGTCAAGGTTCTCATTATTATTTATAACTACTGTTATAATATTAACAGTAAGTAAAACTAATATTAGAGAAAATACTATATATTTTGTACGAGGTTTTTCATTAAATTTATAATAATCCGTTGTAATTGAGAGACCTGCAACTAACAAAACGCTTACTATCAATAATAATGAAGCAGAGTTTAAGCTAGTATTAGGAGTTGGACAATATTATAGTGGTTACTATGCCGATTTTATTGATGCTGATGATTGGGAGTTTGGTAATATGGATGGACATTTTGATGGCACAAATGTTAATGAATCAGACGGAGGACAGGAGTTAAAAACCAGACTTAATACCCCATTTTTTCAGTATTTTATTCCAGGCTCATTTATTGATCAAGAAGAAGCAATTCCAAATTATATTTATTATGAGGATGTTAATGGTGAACACCCACAATCCGATAGTGTGGATTATTTTATTTATTATCAGGAAACAACAGGTTTATACCCTTGCCTTGAGAATGAAAAACTTACTTTTTACTTAGCCAAGGCACATGATATTATATATACGTATGATGATGATTATCTGCCAGGCACTACCCTTCTTGGTCAACGACCCGTAGGGAAGTCTTTTATGGGTTTTAGGATATGGACTCCCAATGGGACATTAGCAAATGGTAATTCTTGGTGGAAACATGTATATTATATTGACTATGGAACAAGGGTAAATATTCCATTACCTACTAATTAGCATATGTAGATCCTCTGTATTACTATAGAGGATCTAGTTATAGCAATGACAACAATATTATGAAGAATCTATATTATTACTTATTAATTTTAGCAACTATCATATTAACAAATGAATTGAAAAGTCAAAATTTTCAATTTCAAGGACTTATTACATCCGACACAATCTGGCAAGCCGATACTTTGGAAATGGCAGGGTAAAATCACATGGCGGAGGCATCTATTTGGAAAAAGCGGATTTTGTGCAAATTGAAAATTGCCATTTTACTAAAAATTATTGTTTTAAAACATATGGTGGAGGTGCATGTATACGTGAAGTGGACTCGCTATATGTACGAAACTGCCTTTTTAATTATAACACTGCCTATTATGTGGTACAATGGTGGGCCGGTGGCGAAGGTGGAGGTATGGCCATAATGCATGGTTTAGGATATAGTTCCTATGCCATAATTGAAAACAATCGCTTTTTTAATAACAAAACTGTAGGTGGAGTATTATACGATAGTTATTATCACGCTGACATAATAGGAAATACTATTTGTAATAATTATGAAGAACCACTTTTTACAAATCCTACTTTGGGTGTTGGACTTGATTATGATGCTCTAAATGCTGATTGGACTTTGTTAGATGATTCTCCTTGCGTAAATACAGGAACACCAGACACTAACGGGTTAAGCTTACCCTTAGATGATTTAGCCGGCAACCCTCGCGTATTTGGCAACAGAATCGATATGGGAGCTTTAGAAAATCAGAACGTTTATGTAAAAATTAAAAATGCTCCTGTTAGTGAAGATATTAAACTCTATCCCAATCCTGGAACAAATCAATTATACATACAACTTAATTCTGAAATGAAAGATTGCTTTTTTGATTTGTTTAATGGTCAGGGTAGTATTATTATGCATCGAAGAATTGAGAATACAAATTCAATGTTTATGACCGACTATCTACCAACAGGAGTGTATCATTACCGAATTTACAACCAAAATAAAGTGTTTAAAAATAGTAGTTGGGTTAAGTTATAGTATAACTTTGAACCTACAAAAGCTCAATTAATTAACCATGAAAAAAATTACTCTTTTATTCTATTTTCTTACTTTTTTGTTTTCATCGTTTTCTCAAAACTTCAGTTTTCAGGGCAATATATTATCCGATACAGTGTGGTCTGCTGACACGTTAGAATTAACAGGTGACGTAATAATCTGGAAAACCCGGAGCCGTTGACCACATGAAACCAGAGTAAATTATAAAGAGAAACAGAGTATTTTAACCCTATATCATCAGCTAAAACAAGCAATAGAACTTGCTGATTAAATAATATGCATAATCATCTTGTGTCTAAATATTGATATACATTTGCACCATAACAAACTAATAAAACTAATTTTAGATTAATTCTAAAAGTAACTACTATGAGATTCATTTTAAGCGTATTAATTGCTTATATAATGGTAGCCGTATCACCCCAATGTATGGCGCAAACTGACAGCTTAAGCATTCGTCATGATTCCCTGAATCTTGCTGTTATGCAGGATTACAATAAAAAGCTTCAGAAGATTGAACAGCAGAGGATTGTAGATTCGTTGAAGCGAGAGGAGCTTGAAGCCAGACTTCACTCCTTAAAGACTACTGATAATTTAAAGAAAGAAGAATTACAAAAGCAACTTCAGGAAATTTCAAACAGGGAATCACAAAGGATTGGGCAAAAAAAAGCAAGCATTGACTCCCTTCGGCAAAACTCAAAGGGGTATCCGGTTTATGGTATCATGAAAGATACTTTATTTTACGTATTTGCAAAGATTGGTGCATCCACACCCCATGACCGCGCCCGAAATATTTCCGGCAAATTGCAAAAATTATATGATAACGATTTTCTAAAAATAGATTCAATAACAATTGTAAAAGCAGAAAATACTTTCGACATAGTTTATGGAGAAACTATCATCATGAGCATTTCCGAAACTGATGCTTTATGGAGTAATAAATCAATTCCTGAACTGGCAATTGAGAATAGTTTAGTTATAAAAAATGCTCTGGAAACAGCTAAAAAGGAAAACAGTCTTGTAAAGATATTTATTAGAATTGGGTTAGTGCTACTCGTACTGGTAACCTTATATTTGATGATCTGGTTAATTGGAAAAGGATATTTACGGTTCATCAATTATATCACCACTAGCAAAAAAAAATGGCTGAAAAGCATAACCTACAAAAACTACACCCTGCTTTCTGAAGATCAGGAATTTAATGTAATCCTTTTTGTTCTAAAAATCTCAAAATACCTACTCATTGCCGCATTATTGTACATAGCACTTCCTCTTACTTTTAGTATTTTTCCTTTTTCACGTGGATGGGCCGATATCCTTTTTAACCTCGTTTGGTCTCCCCTAAAAAGTGTGTTCATCTCTGTTTATAAATTTTTACCCAACCTGTTCAGTATTCTGGTGATATATTTTGTGATGAAATATTTTATTCGGTTTGTAAAATACATTTTTACTGAAATTGAAGCAGAGAAACTGAATATTTCGGGTTTTCATGCCGATTGGGCCATGCCAACCTATAGCATAGTCAAATTTCTTCTTTATGCATTCATGTTTGTATTGATTTTTCCATTCTTGCCTGGGTCTGACTCAAACATTTTTAAAGGCGTTTCTGTCTTTCTCGGAATCCTCTTTTCTTTGGGTTCTTCGTCAGCCATAGCCAATATGGTTGCTGGTTTGGTTATTACTTATATGCGGCCATACAAAATTGGCGACCGCATAAAACTTGGGGATATTTCCGGCGATGTGGTCGAAAAAACGCTGCTGGTAACCCGGTTACGAACTGTAAAGAATGAAGAAATTACCATTCCAAACTCATCCATTCTTTCAGGTAACACCATCAACTACAGCGCTTATGCAAAAAGTGAGGGGCTCATTCTTCACACCAATGTCACTTTAGGATACGATGTGCCATGGAAAGATATCAATCAGGCTTTGATTGATGCAGCATTGATGACTAATTTTGTTTTGCAGGATCCCAAACCCTTTGTTTTACAGGTAAGTCTGGACGATTTCTATGTTACCTATCAGTTAAATGTTTTTACAAAAGAAGCAAACAAACAAGCAATTATTTATTCATTGTTGCATCAGAATATTCAGGATAAATGCAATCAAATGGGAATTGAGATACTTTCGCCTCATTACCGGGGACAAAGGGACGGCAATGTTTCAACAATACCTACTAACTATCTTCCTGATGATTATAAGGCACCTTCTTTCAATGTTAAAATAGATAATCAACCAAAAATTTAAACTGATAACTATCATTCATTATAATGAAAAATAAATTTGCTTTCCTGCTGCTTGTGTTTGTACCAACAATAATGATGTCACAAAAGATTGAAAATACCCAAATTAAATCGATGTTGGCACAGTTCAAAACAGATCCCAAAGGCCCCTACAAAGATATTAGATGGTTCTGTCCCGATGGAACAACACGTCCCCCCCAGGAACGATGTCCGGAACCCGGATTACAGCGAGCTCGCTACAAAGATGAGGTTATTTCACTTGGAAATACCAACCATACTTATCTGGGGCAGATTCTGGCTAAAACAGATTTCAACGAATTTTGGGATAAGGACAACTACCATTCCAGGCTGAAGCAATACTCACTTGAAAAATATCTGATCCGTACTAACGATGGATGGATTCTGCGGAAGGCACAGTTCTACCGTGGAGCATTTCAGGCGGAAGACGAAGAAAACTGGGGAGTGGAATTTTTTAACTGGCTGTTATCGGACGACAACCGAATAGAGCAAAATTTTTTCCTGATAAGGGAAGCAGCCAAAGACATACCCCACCAAGGCGATGACAATAATACCCAACTCATCCGTTCCTTATCCAAAGAAATTTCCGACAGCGTCCCTTCCTTCCTGAATATCAGGGTTAAAATACATGGACAACCGGGATTTGAAGATGTAGCATCTGTTAAAAAGTTCATAGAACTTAACCAGAAGACCTTATCAACAAACCAATTGAAAAAGGTTGACGAGCTGATAAAAAACATGGAAATTGTATATCAACCGGTGGATATGAATACACTGAGTAAGTACCTAAAAAACTTGCCTAAAGATTCAGAAATCTCAAAATCGATTCAATTATTTATAAGTCAATACAATAGCAAATTCGCTAAAGATAAGGTGATTGAATTATCGAAATTGACATGGATGATCCGTGAACAATTTCTGACTCTTAAAAAGAGTTCATCCCGACTCGCCTTACTGGATATTTCCATCAGGCTCGAAGACATACTGTTTAGGGAAATGCAGTCATGGGAAAACCATACATTGGATGATTTACTGACAAAAACCTATTATCTGGGCATGGCTGTTGCAGGAAGCGGTTATATTGAAATGTGGGAGTGGAATAAGATAGAATCCAAGTTACAGCCACCCACAGGTACTTCTATCACTTTTGATGACTTGAACGACAGGTTAGAAATTTCACGGCGGATGCTGGAATGGAGTGTAGGCATGTCGCGCGGCAATTACAAGGATGTTATCGAACTGTACAGTGGTTTTGAACCCTTGGCAGCTGGTTTTTTCGATGATCGTGTTCGTTCTTCCATCTTGCTTTATATGGGGGATTGTGTAAGTGAGCTGGGTGAATTTATTTCCAAAGAAGCCAATTTATCCAACAGGGTAATGGACATACCTGGCCAAAGTCATATCAGGGGGATTAACCCCGGTTATGCATTGGGAGAGCTGGTGGTTATTGATGAAGTTACAGAAAACACTGCTATTAGCAGCGACAAAATATATGTATTCAACCATCCGCCAGCCGATTTAAAACCCGTTGCCGGGATAGCTACAGTCACCGAAGGAAATATGGTTTCTCACGTACAATTGCTTGCACGCAACCTGGGTATCCCCAATGCGGTGCTCTCAAGCGAAAATCTGGAAGCACTTAGAAAATACAATGGACAAAAAGTGTTTTATGCTGTTTCAAACAAAGGAACTGTCATCATGAAACCTGCTGATAAGATGATCGAAACAGAGAAAAAACTCTTTGAAACCAGAAAACGCAGCGAGGAAAAGATTACCGTTCCCATCAACCGTATCAACCTGAAACAAACCACCACACTAAATCTGAGGGAGGTGAATGCATCCCATTCGGGCATTCTTTGCGGGCCTAAAGCGGCCAATCTGGGACAGCTAAAACTGATGTTCCCCGATCAGGTGGTAGAAGGGTTTGTGATTCCTTTCGGAATTTTTAAAGATCACATGAATCAAATTATGCCCGGTAGTACTAACACTTATTGGGAATTTCTAACTGAAATTTTTGAAAAGGCTGATAACATGCGAAGAAAAGGCAAAACGGATGCGGAAATTGATGTGTTTACGCTTGGTCAGCTTGAAATATTAAGGAATGCCATCAAGGTGATACCACTTAAACCAGAGTTTGTCGCCAACCTGGAAAAATCGTTTTCAGGAATATTTGGAAAAAAGATGGGTGATATCCCTGTGTTTCTTCGCAGCGACACCAACATGGAAGACCTGAAAGATTTCACCGGGGCAGGATTAAACCTTACTTTGTTCAATGTAGTTGAAAAGGCAAAAATCCTGAACGGCATCAAAGAAGTGTGGGCATCACCCTATATGGAAAGAAGCTATAGTTGGCGACAAAGTTATTTGCTTAATCCTGAAAATGTATATCCTTCCATCCTGGTTATCCCAAGTGTAGATGTAGATTATTCTGGTGTTCTGATCACCAAGGGCATCCTCACCGATAATGACCTGGATCTGACCATAGCCTTCAGCCGTGGAGCAGGTGGTGCTGTGGAAGGGCAGTCAGCCGAATCCTATTTGCTTAAATCGGATGGTGAAAACATACTCATTTCTCCCGCAAGGGAGCCATTCTATAATACGCTTCCGTTAACCGGAGGAACGGGGAAAAAATCAGCCACATTTGATAAACCCATCCTCAGCAATGACAATCTGGGTCAAATTCGTGATTTCGCCAAAAAAGCACAAAAAGACATGGCTACCGATTCAAGGACAAAATCAACCGGACCTTATGATCTTGAATTAGGTTTTAAAGACAACAAAATATGGTTATTTCAGATTCGCCCGTTTGTTGAAAACAAGAACGCCACGCGATCCGAATACTTAAAATCGATCTCCCCCATTCTGCCTAAGGGAAAATCAATTAAGCTTAACACTTTACTCTTGTAACAATGAAAACACTAAAATTAACCATTATAGCTATTCTAATGATGGCCTTCGTTGGAGAAACGATGGCATATCCATGGGATGGTTTTTCGATGACAGCAATCCGCCGTTTAGTCAGGTTGCAATTAATTATGGAGGGTATTATTAAAGATACTAAGCCTGTACCCGGAGCACAAAAAACACTTGAGGAAATACAGCTGAATCTAATGAATGCCAAAGGCGATAGCCTGGATGTTTTCACAGCTTTTAACCCCGCCCTGCAAAAGTCGATCAATTCACTCTTTCCCAATATGGACGAGAGTTACTCACTTTGCGTTCTGGATATTACACCGGGGAAACCACTAAGATATGCTTACCGTCAGGAAAAGAGGGGATTTATGCCGGGAAGCGTGGCAAAGCTTGCGGTCCTGGCCGGATTGTTTTCAGAACTGGAAAAATTGCATCCTGATTCTTTTGAGAAGCGACAAGAACTGATGAAAAACAGGATGGTACGTGCCGGTAAATGGGCTAACTTTGATGAACATACCATTCCGGTTTACAATATAACAACACAAAAGCTAGTGAAGAAAGTAGTGCAGGAAAATGATACCTGTTCGCTTTACGAATGGGCTGACCATATGGTCTCGGTTAGTAACAACGCCGCTGCCAGCATTGTATGGAAAGAGGCCATACTAATGAGGGCTTATGGTGCCAATTATCCGCCATCAGCCGAACAGGAAGCTATGTTTTTTAGGGATACCCCAAAATCCCAGCTTCGTGATCTGGCAATAGCGGTGGTTAACGAACCTTTACGGAATATGGGAATAACCACAGAAGAATTTAGACTCGGAAGTATGTTTACAAGGGATGCTAAAGCAATGGTACCAGGAGCCGGGGGAACCATAGCCAGTCCATATGGAATGATGAAATACCTAGTTGCCATGGAACGCGGAAAAATTGTCGATTCAACTTCAAGTTTGGAAATCAAGCGACTGATGTATTCTACCGACCGACGAATCCGTTATGCTGCATCAACCGCTCTGAATAATGCCGCTGTTTATTATAAATCGGGCAGTCTGTACAAATGCATAGTAGAAGAAGGGTTTTCGTGCAAAAAATACATGGGCAATGTGGATAACTACATGAATTCGGTAGTAGTTGTTGAACAACCCGATGGCAGCATCTACATGGTCACGCTGATGTCGAATGTACTGCGGAAGAACTCTGCAAACGATCATTTTGCACTGGCTTCACAAATTGATAAAATTGTACGGAAGTAGTTAAACCAATTAAATTTCAGAATGAGCTTAATAAATCAATAGATTTATAGTTGGTATTAATTGATGGAGTATTGGAGTATTGGAGCAATGGAGTGATTCAGGAATTAAATCATCAAATTTGTAATCATTTCTCCACAACTCCACTACTTCAATCCGGCAAGTTTTGTAATCCGCTTAAATATAGACATTAAGGGCTTTTCTGGATTACCATTAAATCTAATTATCCTTCAACAGGTCGGTTAATGTTGTCTTCGCAAAAGTGCTAATCCTATTATTTTCATGTTGCGTAAATTGTGCCACCAGCGGAATGTATTTCTTGTTATCCAGTTTTGAAATCAGGTACAGCACAGCCATGTTTATTTTCATATCTTTTCCGGCAAGGAGCATCGAAAGGCACTCAAATTCGTCCGCTATTTTCAGGTTAAGGTTTTTGATTGCCTTTTCGGAGATGGACTCAACCATAGCCGTTTCGACGATGGGGACGAGAATTTTTTTTAGATTGGTTGTGAGTAGGGTATCCAGGAACTCTACCGCGTTGATCCTCATATCCGGTTTTTTACTGAGCAAACCCTGATAAATAGTCAACATGTCATCCGGGGGATATTTGAGGCCCAAGAGCCTGAAAATACGTTCCAGATTACCATCTAAACGACGTTCCAACAAATTAACAAGGCTTTTACGTGCTTCCAATTGCATGTGGAGTTTTTCATGATCAATACCTGTTTTTTCAATGTCAATGGCGGTAATCTGCGCATACAAGGTAGCAAGTGTTTCCATATACAGATGCGCCTCCTCTAATATACGTCTGATCACATCTTTGTTGTGAAACCTCAACTGCGGGTGATTTACTTTCAGGTTGTTTAACGAACGGAGGGCTTCCATCTTCAAACCAATATCATGGTGGTCGAGGATTTGAAATAACAATTCAGCCGATTGTTGTGTGCCTATTTTTTCAATAATTGAAGGTATATTATGAATTAAATTAATACCCCATGTTTCATTCCTGATTATATCATATAATGTGTCAATGATGGCTGGACCATAATTCAGAAGTGCTGTTTTGGCCACTTCATTATATTGATCCTGTAATAAGAATACTGAGATTTCATTTATAAAATCAGGGCTCATGGTATTACCGCCCGACAATATGGCCTGGCTTACAATCTCCGGGTCTTCATCTTTCATAAAGTCCTTAATCGTATCGTAATAGTTCTGTTGATTTCCCTGACCAATTGCTTTGAGTATGATCAGTTTTCTGAATTTGAGTTCATCAGGGTCTTTTAATCCGCTCAGTCTTTTAATCTTTTTGTTTATTCTTCCATCCAGGTCAAATTTCAGCTTAAGCTCCGGGTTGTTGCGTGTTTCCATTGCAAGGCTCACCAAAGCAGCCCCCCGGACCCTGGAGTCCTTTTCCTGAAGATACTTCCACATTATTTCATCACGCTTCTCGCGTGAGTGTGTGATCAGATAATCAAATGCGGCAATTTTAACCTTCTGGTCGGGATCGTTGATGAGGGGCAATATTTTTGAGGCATTTTCTCTGATATTAAAATAGTAAAGGCATCCCAGTGCTTCCGCCCGAACATGAGCAGATGAATGATCAATAAGCGTGCACACATCATCAAACAACCTATTGTCAGGCATTTCTTTAATTTTCCTTAGCACATAAATAAGCTGCTTTTCCGTTCCTTTTTGCAACACCTTAATTAATCCACCGAGAACCGATTCATTGGACAAATCGAGTGGTTTCTTTTTCTCATGGTGGTCTTTGTTTTGCTCCACCTTCAATTTAAAGGAGTTGATATATTCGTGCCTGATTTTCCTGGAAAAGTAAATCCATGCTACAATAAGCATCAATATCATCAGGCTGATGAAACGGGTTGATAAGTCGAGACCGTTGACTAAAAATATCAGGATAAGGCCGCTGATCCCGGTGGCTGCACTATCAACAAAAACATCAATAAAACTTTTGGTCTGGTTTTTAATTTCCAGCGGGATGGGCAATGCCATCAACTCTGTAGCCGATTTATTTACCGATTGTTTCAGGCTGCCATCAATCAATTTGATAAATATAACGGCCCAAAGTTCGGGAAAGATCAACACAAGAAACGCCCCCAGCATAATTCCAAATGGAAGGATGAAAAGAGATGTCCCCACCCCAAATACGCCAACCACCCGCCGGGTGATAAAAAGCTGAATTACAAGGGATACAACATTAAAAGTGGAGAACCAAAACCCAAAAAAAGCAGTTAAATCATCAGGGTTAGTAATTTTTGCCGAGGCGATGGCACTAAACTGATAGTCGACGAGCTTGGCAACAATAACCCCAATCCCGATGATGATGGCCAGATAAGTGAGATGTTTCGATTTTCTGATCAGTGCCAGTGGGTTGGAACCAAATCCTTTGATGCGCTTTTTTCGCTGAAATTTAGTTTGAGTTGGTAGCACCTCATTTTTCCAGATGGTTTGTGTTATGGGAATACAAAAAACCAGCAGAAACGCTGCCACATAGGGCAGGTTCTCACTGCCAATCCATTCGGCGATAGCGGAAGTAAGGTAACCTCCGAATATTCCTCCTGCAATAGCACCGGCACCGATGAAACCAAAAAGTCTTTTGGCTTCACGTGGATTGAAAACAATGTTGGCCAGAATCCAAAATTGAGAAGCCGAAAGCACAGCAAAAATGGCCACCCAGATATAAAAAAGATACAGTACCCAACCTTCCAGAAAATTAAAGCGGAGAAGTATCCCAAAACTGATCAGGCTTATCACCGACCATGTAATTGTTCTGGTAATAATCAGGTTCAATGGGATACGTGAAAGTATCCTAGAATAATACAGGGAAATTAGTCCGGCAAAAACAGCAACAAGCACAAAGGCATTGGGTAGGTTTTCTGCCCCCAATTTAGCCAGGAACAGGCCGTTAACCGCAGGTTTTACAATAAGTAGTGTGGAGATCAGCAGAAAGATGTTCATCTGCATCAGGATTGCCCTGCGGTATTCGCCTTCGCGGATATCAAACAGGTTTCTGAGCAAATTAGCTCCATTTTTTTTGATGGTCTCCATCGGTTGTACTGGCATTAATCTTGCTAAAATACAAAAAGAAAAAGGCTATTCTTAATTAATGGCTGATCAGATTATGACTAAGTACTTTTTCAACTTCAGTGACCATGTTCCTGCATATTTTTTCTCCATCCGGATCTTCAACAAGAATCACAAGGATGTACCTTCTCCATTCAGTCCCCCAAACAAGTACCGAGTCAGTATGAAACTCCTTCCATGTGCCCGACTTTCTGAATAGTTTTGCTTTTGGTGCCACCTGATTAAGTGTATTCACAAATTTATGATGTAATTCAGGATCTACCATCATACTCAACATAGTTTTTGAGCGATCGTAACTAACCAATCTTCCATAAGCCAGCATATAATAGTACCTGCAAACCTGTGACACTGTGGCTGCATGACTTAATCCCTTAATAGGATCCGGGTGTCGCGCCCCTAGTTTTGCATATCGTTTGCCAACCCACAATCCACCACCATAATCTTCATCATACAAATCATAAACGGGATCTTTTAGTACCTGCTCTATTTTATCATATCCCACTAAATCAATCATACGGGTAGCTGCAGCATTATCTGATTTACTGATCATTAATCTCAGGTCAGATTGAATCTCTTCAGAATCTTCAACCTCTCCTTTTTCAAGGGCATCTTCAACAGCAAGAAGTACTGCAATTTTTGGCAGGCTGGCTGCATACATCATCACATTGCCATTTACTCTGGCAAACTTCACGTTAAGTGGATCATTCATATCCACCAGCCCGATAGCCATCTTTTTATTTGCAATAAGTTTTTTCCATTTTTTGTTCTCGTTTAACTTCGCTATTAGCTTATCTTGTAAAGGGATATCAACCAGACTTCTGAGAGGTTTCACATCAGAAATAGCAAGTGGGAGTTGGTCGTAGTTAGGTACTAGTGTGTCTTCCGGTATTTGGGAACACGCAGTTGCCACCATTATTACTATCAGAGCTAAAGTTGTTAAAAGTTTATGTGCCATTTTTTTTATTAAGATTTATTATAGTGCAAATATCAATACAAAACGAATATCATATCTCATCTGGTATTGTCAAATTAACAATTTTTATGTATTGATATAGAAGATAAGAAGTATTAAAAAAAATATTATTGATCAGATTCAACGAAGATATGCTCGATAATGTATGTGAATATAGTTGTAGTTTGGTTTACTAATAATCCCAAACTATCCACAAATCCAACTTTCGATTTTTTCCAATAAATCATCATGTTTAATGGGTTTTGCAATATAATCATCACATCCTGCCTCAATCGTTTTTTTCATGTCACCTCCCATTGCATAAGCAGTTTGTGCTATGATTGGTAGATCAGGTCGGTATTTCTTTATTTCCCTTGTTGCCTCATAACCATTCATTACCGGCATATTCATATCCATTAATACTAAATCAATAAGTGGGTTTTCTCTGCATTGAATAACAGCCTTACTACCATTTTCAGCCCAAAGAGTATTAATTCCTAAGGTTGAAAGGATTTTGTCTAAGTACTCAAAACTTGTCACATCATCTTCAGCTATTAAAATCGTTTTGTTTACCAATGCTTTTTTCCTGTCCTTCTTTGTTACAGTTTCAATGTCATCTACTTTATCTTTTTTTATTTTAATAGGTAAGGTAAAATAAAATGTGCTTCCTTTCCCTACTTCCGATTCTACCCATATCCTGCCACCGAGCATTTCGACGAATGCTTTTGAAATGGACAAACCTAAACCAGATCCCTGCCAGGCAAGTTTGTCTTCTATATCGGCCTGGACAAACCGTTCGAAAATTGCTTCCTGCCTGTCTTTGGGAATCCCTATTCCGGTATCTTTAACATAAAATTCCAATATCATGTTACTTGTTTTATCTTTCTTAAAGCCAAACTCAATGATACCCTCACCGGTAAATTTTATTGCATTTTTTAAGAGGTTTGTTATAATGCAATTTAATTTTTAGCGGTCAGTTTCGATTATTGCATATTCGATTGGAACTCCATTTTTAAATAAAAATTGAACATTCTTTTTTTCAGCCTCGGGCAGTAAAAAGGAGTGAATAAATTCGATTTGCTCATTAATATTGACACTGGAAATTCTAATATCCACCTGACCTGCTTCAATCATAGAAAAATCAACTATATCGTTGATGGTACTAAGCATACGGTTACTGCTTATTTCAATAATATTTATGTACTCCTGTTGCATTTCCCCGCTAAGCTTCGGTTCTTTTAGAAGCTCTGAAAAGCCAAGAATACCATTCATGGGAGTTCTTATTTCGTGGCTTATATTGGCAAGAAAAGCTGATTTTAAACGGTCGGATTCCGTTGCTTTTTCAAGAGCAGCCATTAGTTCCTGCTCGGTTTTTTTACGTTCAATAGAAGTGCTAACCTGACCCGAGACGAATTCCAGCAATTCCAAATCTAAAATATTATAAGCGTTTTTATCAGTATAACTTTGAATGGCAATAACTCCGGTTACTTTTCCTTCTATTTTAAGAGGTACACCTATCCATATTTCCGATTCTGCTCCAACGGCTTCAACATCTCCGCATTGTTCTAACTCCTTTATTTTTTCCTTTGTGCCAAAAAGTGATTTTTTAGTTTTTATTACATAATTTGTCAATGTTTTTCCTGCCGGAAAAGAAGTACGTTTTTCTTTTTCATCAGCTATAAAAGGCAATGAAATAATATCAGTTTCACTATCGTATAGTGCAGTATAAAAATTAGTTGTATCAATAATACTTCCCAATTCTTTCCGTATAAACCCGATCAATTTGCTAAGATTTTCAGTATTGTGTACAGCATTTGAAATATTGTACAATACCGTTTGTATTTGTTCACTTCGTTTGCGTTTGGTAATGTCGCGATTAGTTCCCCTGCTTCCCAGATACTTTTTTTCTGCATCAAAAATAGGCCTGCAAAAATGACTAACCCAAATTACTTCCCCCGATTTTTTAGTGATACGAAATTCAAGGCAATCTTCTTTTTTTGTGGAAATTTCTGATCTCAAATGATTATTAATTAGCTCTTTATCTTCTTGATAAGTTATTTCTTCGAGTAGTTTTGGATTTTTGATAAATTCGTCTATTGAATATCCTGTAAGATGATAGCAAGATGGTGAGCTATAAAGCCAATTTCCCTCAAAATCAATCCAATAAACCCAATCTTGAGCATTCTCTGAAAGTAAGCGGTATTTTTCTTCGCTTTCCCTTAGATCATTTTGAGTTCGTTTTTGTTCTGTAATATCTCTAAAAATTGCAACTCTTTGTGCTTTATTTTCATTCGTAATCGAAATACCCATTCCTTCAATCTCAACAGGGAAAAGGCTACCGTCTTTTTTTATTCCTTCCACTACATAAGGCAAGGCATGGACATCACTTGTTTTATTGGCAATTGTCTTATGATATTCCGTAGGAATTAGGAGTTCTATTAAATTTTTACCTATTAATTCTTTAATTTCGTAACTAAACATTTTAGCAAAGGATAAGCTTACATCTTCAGCAATTCCATTCGTATGTAGAAGAATTCCTTGCATTGCCAGCATCGAAAGTTTTTTAAACCTTTCTTCACTTTTTTGCAAATTTGTTTTTAATTTATTCCTTTCCAGCGAATAGTTGATCGATTTTTCAATGATACGGGAGGCAATATTCGATTTATTGATATAATCCTGAGCCCCCAATTGAATAAGCTCAAGCGACAGCTCCTCATCCTCCATTCCGCTAACCAAAATAATTGGAATATGCGGGTAACCTTTATGAAGACTTTCAAAAGTTTTTATTCCTTTGCTGTCGGGCAGGTTTATATCAAGGATAATTATATCGGGGGATATGGCATCCTTATATTTTTTCCGTTTAAATAGAAAATCCGTTGCTTCTTCACCATCAATTACATGATGAATTCTGTTCATGAGTTTTCCTTCTTTTATGGCTTCTATAACCAGACGTGTATCACCTGGATTATCTTCCACCAGAAGAATATCTATTGGTTTAAAATTTTCCATTTGTATTCCCTCCTTTGCTAGGTAATGTAAAATAGTAGGTTGTTCCTATGTTTTCCTCCGATTCAAACCGGATTTGGCCTCCATGCCTTTCTACAATTTTTTTTGCAGATGGATAGGCCGATTCCGATGCCGGGATAATCGGCATTGGATTGCAAACGCTGAAAAATAATAAAAACTTTATCATGATAATCAATCACCAAAAATATATTTAATTCTCTGGCATTCAGTATCATATAATATAACAACAATAAAGTAGTTAAGATATGAATATCAAAGTACTCAGTAAAATTAGTGTATTATTTGAAACATTACAATGTTTTGGAAGCTAATTTAAATAAAGCTAGAATGAAGTTCATTGGTTTAAGCAGGATGCATTTCAAATAATGGAATAGATGCGTCTTCGTTGCAATCAAGGACGAGTGATTTTACTTAAATGTGTAATGTTATTCTACTCACCTATCAAACTTTCAATTTTTGCAAAAAGATGTTCATTCTTAATAGGTTTTGTAATATAATCATCACATCCTGCCTCCAAAGTTTTTTTCCTATCACCTCCCATTGCATAAGCAGTTTGGGCAATGATAGGCAGATACGGACGATTTTTCTTTATTTCCTTTGTTGCTTCGTAACCATTCATTACAGGCATATTGATATCCATTAAAACTAAATCAATAAGCGGGTTTTCTTTACATTGAATAACAGCCTTACTACCATTTTCAGCCCATAATATATTAACACCTATGGTTGAGGGAATTATGTCTAAGTAATTGAAACTTGTCTCATCATCTTCAGCTATTAAAATTGTTTTGTTTACAAGTGTTTTTTTCCTGTCTTTCTTCGTATCAGTTTCAATGTCATTTACTTTTAAAGGTATGGTAAAATAAAATGTACTTCCTTTCCTTTCTTCCGATTCAACCCATATACTGCCACCTAGCATTTCGACGAATGCTTTTGAAATGGACAAACCTAAACCAGAGCCTTGCCAGGCATGCTTGTCTTCTATATCTGCCTTAATGAACCTCTCGAAAATAGCTTCCTGCCTGACTTTGGGTATCCCTATTCCTGTGTCATTAATGTAAAATTCAAGATTGCTTATATTACCGGTATTATGTTTCTGATTTTGCTTCTACTGCGGTTTAAGATCACTTTTTCCTGACACGATGTTTTACCTATCATTACAAATAACAATACAGTATGTGTATATTTGCACAAATTTTATCCAACAACGTAATTACAACTATTATGATTAAATATACTAAAGTTATTTTCCTCCTCATTGGAGTGATGATTTTCGAATTATTAGTTTCTCAGTCAATAAGTGAAATAACTGTTAAAGAGCTTAAAGACCATGTTTATTTTCTTGCCTCCGATTCGTTACAAGGACGTAAGCCAGGAACTCCCGGCGGAAAAATTGCCGCCGAATATATAAGGGATCACTTTATTAAAAGCGGTTTGTCGCCAATGGGTGAAGATGGATTTCAATATTTTTCGGTTACCACAAGTGTTGAGCCGGGGGATAATAACACACTATTATTTGCAGGACAAGAAGCTGTTTTTGGTGAAGATTTTAAACCCATGGCTTTCTCATCAAATAGCGAATTGGAAGCTCAAGTAGTTTTTGCCGGATATGGAATTGAACTCGATCACGATTCGGTTAAGTGGAATGATTACCAAAATCTGGATATTGAAGGTAAGTGGGTTATGATACTCAGAGCTGATCCTGAACCAGATAATGACAGTAGTTTATTTATTTCATATGGTGGAGATAGAGAGAAGGTACTTATTGCTCGTGATAGAAAAGCTGCCGGGATAATGTTTGTAAGCGGAGTTAATACCAGCAAGGATGATGAGCTAATGGGTAATACGTTTAGCCGAGTTACAGCATCGGCAGGATTACCTGCTATAAATATAACCAGAGCACTTGCCGATAGCATCTTAGCAGGCGAGAGAACAATTGCCGAACTTGAGAAAGAAATTATTGACGGAAAGAAAACCATTGGGTTTGATGTCCCATCGAGAGTTACTGTATCAACTGATTTGAAAAGGGTAGAAATGGAAACCCAGAATATTGTAGCAATTATAGAAGGCAATGATCCAGAATTGAAGAATGAATACGTAGTAATTGGTGCTCATTATGATCATCTTGGAATGGGAGGACATGGATCAGGGTCACGAAATCCTGATACAATTGCAGTTCATAATGGAGCTGATGATAATGCATCGGGTGTTGCGGCTATTATTGAATTAGCTGAAAAGCTGAACGCAGATCGAAATAATCTAAAACGTAGCGTTGTAATTATGGCATTTGGGGCTGAAGAAATGGGATTGCTAGGGTCACAATTTTTTACAAATGAGCCTACAATTAACTTAAAGAATGTAGTTGTAATGATTAACTTCGATATGATAGGGCGGTTTGATGAGAGTAAGCGATCATTGGCAATTGCAGGAACAGGTACAGCTGAACAAATGGAAGAGTTACTTAAAAAGCATGAGGATAATTCGGATATGAGTTTTACTCATTCCCCTGAAGGATACGGTGCATCGGATCATGCAAGTTTTTATGGAGCAGGTGTTCCTGTTATGTTTTTCTTTACAGGAGCTCATGAGGATTACCACACACCTTTAGATGATGCTGATAAAATTAATTACGAGGGTGAAAAAGAAATTATTGATTTTAAATTTACTTTAATTATAGATGTTATTAATAGTGATGACAGGTAGGTATATAAGGAAGATGGCCCGGTTAGAAAACAATCGGGAAGGGGAAGA
>JABMPH010000202.1 GCA_013203805.1 Bacteroidota bacterium
AATCTAAGGTCCACATCTTTTACCTCAATTTTTACTTCTTTGTTATATGACAGTATCTGACTTTCAGTACGAATTATATTTAAACCATAAAGCATGTCCGGTTTATGCTCAACAGTAAATTTTGGTTTTTGAGAAATTATCGCAGATAATACACTAAAATCATTATCAGGCCACTCCGCACAATAAACAATTGGTCCTCTTTCCACTGAAAGTTTACCAGCATCAGCTTCAACCAAAGGATGTGCTTTAACTAAGCGTGGTTCCATATCGAAGTGTATCTCAACTTTGTCGCCTTTTTGCCATTTACGGTGAACGGTGAAATATCCGTTTCCCAATTCGCTTTTAACCTGAGTACCATTGACTTTAATAGCATACGACAATTTCTTCTTGTCTGCGTATTTATAAAGGTCGCTTGGCACAACATCGCCTATTACCCAACCTGGAACCCTGATTTTAAGACTGAAATCCTGTTTTGTATTTGGAGCGACATCAATACGAATATCGCCAGTCCATGGATAATTGGTTGTTTGTGTTAATTGAACGCTATTGTTTTCAACTTCTATTTCAGAATCACTGGACATGAATAAATTCACATACAGATTTTTGTTTTTAACGGCATAAACATATCCGGGAACTGAAGGAACAAAACGGCTAACATTAGACGGACAACAAGCACAGCCAAACCAGGGTTTACGCTGATGTTGGCCAATCGACTCCAAGGGATTAGGATAAAAAAAACCGTCGCCATCGAGCGATACACCACTTATAAGTCCATTGTACAGAGTTCGTTCCAATACATCGTAGTACTTCGATTCTCCGTGTAGCAGGAACAAACGATAATTCAGATAAACATTTCCGATGGCAGCACAGGTTTCGCAGTAGGCCGACATATTTGGCAATTCATAATTTTTACCGAAAGCCTCGCCATGATTTGTGGATCCAATACCACCAGTTATGTACAGTTTCTTGCCAACAATATTTTCCCAAATTCTATCAATTGCCTTAATATAAGATGAATCACCTGTTAACGCAGCCACATCTGCCATTCCTGAATACATGTATGATGCACGCACTGCATGACCAACTGCCTCGTCTTGTTCCAACACCGGTTTATGCGACTGACTATATTCGGTTGTTATGGTTGTATATCCTCTATTATCCAACAAGTATTTAGCAAAATCGAGGTACTCTTTCTTGCCGGTAACAACATACAATTTTGCCATTGCCATTTCGGCAATCTGGTGCCCTGGCACAACAGTAGCCTGCCCTGAATTAGTCCCTACTTCGCGAATAGCACAATCAGCAAATTTTTCGGCAATTTCAAGAAAAGTTATCTTGCCTGTTGACTGAAAGTGTGCAACTGCACCTTCAATCATGTGTCCAAGGTTATACAATTCATGACTCAGGTCTTCGACCTTTTCCCAACGTTTTGTACCCGACCATTCGTGTGGATGGGTAGGATTCATTGTACGAGAGGTGTACAAATAACCATCAGCTTCCTGAGCCTGAGCAACAATATGCAAAACACTATCAATGTACTTATCAAGTTTTGGATTAGGACAAGTTTGCATTGCATAACTGGCACCTTCAATTGTTTTATACACATCAGTGTCATCAAATGAATATCCCTTTACATTAAATGTATCGCTGGGATTTGCAGCTTTAATAAAATTATCATACCGTCCGGTTTCTTCGCATTTACTAAATGCAAGTGGAATTGTTACTTCCCTGCTGGCATTTAGTCGTTGTCCCCAAAATGAGTCGGTAACCTTTACCGATGTAAATGGAACTGGTGTAATTGGATATCCTTCTGTATGATTTTCCTGAGCATTTGCTGAAACACAAATAAGAAGGAAAGCTATTATTAAAAATTTGCTCATTGTACTAAAATTTTCTTTGCTTAAAGTTATTCATCTGTAACGGTAAACCAAAAGTATGCTGAACGGTTTTACACGATTGTGGAAGTGCTATATTTGATTGGACGGTAAGCCCTGTTAGTAATAAGTTATAGAGAATTTTGAACTAATTAGTATTTGTCTATGTGATTTGTGGATTAAATAGACTATATCTATTGGCGTAGTAATCCACCAACCCAAATCCAACCAAAATTTCATTTGCCAATTCCTTCCCTCTTATATATAATAAACTTAAGATGTTTATCCCTATCCCTGGTTACAGCTACATGTATAGTTACTTTAATTCCGTATGCTTCAAGCATGAATAATCTAAAATTAAAATCTGATTGAAAATGAAGTGAATTGTACTTTGTAATGGAATGTTCAAACATTAACTATACTATAGAAAATACAATAACAGCATCAACGTGTAATATCTGTGGCTAAGTTTATTTCTCTTTATTTATAATAAACTTTGCAAGGATTTTTTCTGGAGTTTGTTTCTGAAACAAATACCAATAAACTCAAAATTATCGGTTAATAACTTCTGCCATATAGTTAATTATTTTTTTTTGATGAGAAAGATTCATTGATTTTATATTCATAACTTTTAATCGCATAACGAGAAAAGACTGTTACTATGAAAGTTAATAATCCCATAATTGTTAAATGTAATATCGGACCCTATCCAAGACCGATGCCACAAGGTAAGTTTGACCAAATACCAGAAGTGAAAGTCCAGCTTAACAATGGTGAAGAACTTACATTGTTTAAGTTTTATCCAGATGAAATCACAATTATTGAATCTGAATTAATCGGTTTATCCGTTGAACAGGCAAAAAGGATAAAGTTTGAGAAAGATGTACGATCTCTTCAATATTAATTCTTTATAGCAGGTATGAGATATGCAATAACTTTTTACCCTTTATTCAACAGCAAGCACTAATTTATATTTTTTCCCATTAAGAACAAATATTACTTGACTTCTGCTGTGCTTCTTAATTTCACAATCTCCTAAATCAAACTCCTTATGATGATTAGGGCAAAGCAAAATTATATTATCAGGACTTTCTGTTCCCTGTTTATGTTTTGGTATAATGTGAGCAGCTTCTACATATTTACTCCCATCTCTTTTAATTATTGAAAAACCACATATTTGACACTCAAAATTTCGTAAGATTTTTATTAAAGCAATTGTCTTATTGTCTCTCTTATAAGTTTTGTGATTTATACTACTTAAAAATGTAAATTAAAAACAAATAAAAGCGATGTTAATTGTTTATCTTCAAGTCGTTACACAATAAAGATTCGA
>JABMPH010000203.1 GCA_013203805.1 Bacteroidota bacterium
ATGAGCCACGAGATTCGTACTCCAATGAATTCTATTCTGGGATTCTCAGAGATATTGTCACGTATGGTTACGGATAGCGCTCAAAAAGAATATATTTCTTCCATAATGTCAGGAGGAAAGACCTTGTTAAACCTTATTAATAACATCCTGGACTTATCTAAAATCGATTCTGGTAAACTCGAACTTAAGCCTGAAGCAGTTGATATAAGGATTTTTGTAAAGGAAGTAGCAGATATTTTTATTAATAAAATTGAAGATAAAGGGCTACGATTAATAACGAATATTGATGAAGGTATCCCCAATGTTTTGTTAATTGATGAATTAAGGTTAAAGCAAATTTTAATTAATTTGATTAACAATGCCATTAAATTCACTGAAAGTGGATTTGTTAAATTGATAATCGTGCCAGAAACTCCTAAAGATGGTAAAATTAATCTATTGATTAGTATTGAAGATAGTGGCATTGGTATCGAAAAGAAATACCAGAACAAAATATTTGAGTCATTTGTTCAAAAAGAGGATCAGGACAGCAGAAAATATGGAGGTACGGGTTTAGGGCTTTCAATAACGAAACAACTGATTGAGCTTATGAACGGGTCAATATCCCTTGAAAGCGAACCTGATAAAGGAAGCAAATTTATAGTACGGTTAAACAATGTGCCAATTTTACACGAAGTTGTTGTAAAAGATGAGGATATGGATACTCATTTTAATTCCGTACAATTTGAAAAAGCTGTTGTGTTGAATGTTGATGATATTGAAGATAACATTAGAGTACTTGAAGGACTTATGTCTGGTTTTAATTTTGAGTTTATAAGGGCTGATGGCGGTATTGAAGGGCTAAAAGTGTTGGAAACAACAAAACCTGATATTATTTTTTCCGATTTAGTTATGCCAGATATGAATGGTTTTGAAATGCTAATCAAAATCAGGGAAAATCCGATATTGGCAAAAATACCTGTTATTGCAGTAACAGCTTCTGCATTTGAGGATGAAAAAGAAAAGGTTATTGCTTTGGGATTCGATGGGTACATACGAAAGCCGATAAATTCAAATTTACTACTTCATTACCTAAAAAAACACATCAATCATACGATTGTTAAAAAGCAGACAGAAGATGAAAACAAACCTTTACCTGAAGAAATTAATTTGACCCAACAGGCTTTGCAGGAAGTTAAAGACAAAATTGTGCCACTATTAAATGAACTTCAATATATAAGACCCAAGAAAAAAGTTAAAAAGTTGGCTATTTTAATGTCCAATATAGGTGAAAATTACGGAGCACCAATTTTTGAGAAATATGGAGATGAATTAATTCTGGCAATAGAGTCATTTAATGTAGAAAAAGAAAAAAACCTGATACACCACTTAACTTCACTTATCGAAAAATTAGAAGGTGATTCAAAAAATAGTTAAACCATGGAAGAAACAGAAAAAAAGATACTCATCGTTGATGATAATCCCAAGAATATTCAGTTACTCGCTAAATTGCTAAGCGACAATGGTTATAGCATTGAAACTGTGATGTCGGGAGCAGAAGCATTGTTTTGGATCAATGAAGATAATTTCGACCTTGTATTACTCGACATTATGATGCCTGAAATGGATGGCTTTGAAGTCTGTGATAAAATTAAGGCCAACCCTGAGAACAGTGATCTGCCTGTTATTTTCTTAACCGCCAAAACTGATGTGGAAAGTTTAACCACGGCTTTCGAAAAAGGAGGATGGGATTATTTAACAAAACCTTTTAACAGCGAAGAACTGCTTGCCAGAGTAAGAACACATATTGATCTTAAAAAGGCAAAGGAGCGTTTAAAAGATGTCAATCAATGGCTTGAGGCAAAGGTAGGTGAAAGGACAAAAGAATTAAAAAAATCGAATAAAGAGCTTGCTCAGGCCAAAGCCGAGCTGGAATTGCTGGACAATGCTAAAAATGAGTTTCTTAAAATACTAAGTCACGAAATACGAACACCATTAAATGGGATAATGGGAGGATTGGAACTGTTGAAGTTAGTTGAACTGCCAAAGGAAACCGAAGACTTTATCTATATGCTTGATGAATCAATTAGCAGATTAGAGGCATTTTCCATTAAAGCTCTTGATATTTCGCAAATTCGAATAAAAGGAGCTGATGTAATAATCCCTGATCAAATTTTTGCTTTACATATGGTGAATGACTGTATTGATGGGCTTATAGAGAAGATCGAAGAAAAGAAAATTACAATCGTTTTGACGGGAATACCCGATACACTTTTTTTTATCGGAGATAAATATTTCATTAAGAAGTGCTTTAGTAATATCCTTAGCAATTCCATCAATTTTTCTCCTGAAAATGGAAAGGTTACAATAGATACTATTGACGAAAACGGTAAGGTAAGTTTCATAATCAAGGATAATGGTCCGGGCTTTCCTGCTGTGGTTCAAAATACAATTTTTAATCCCTTTGTACTAGGGGAAGATCATATGGATAAGTTTACAGGATTAGGATTAAATCTTGTAAAACTAATTATGGAAATACATTCAGGGGATATAAGCATATCAAACGGAACTGATGGAGGAGCAATTGTTTCACTCACGTTCAATAAGGAACTTCCTAAACCCTAAGTCCCAATACCACCCTTAACCCAAAACTTTCAAACCAAACCCCATAACCCCTAAGCGTAGTCTCCTGACTACGCTTACTGGTGTAAATAACACTTGTTATTGAACTTTTAAATTTGATTACAACACTTTCCATTGTGTTATGTGTTTTCTTAACTACATTTTGCAAATCATAAGATTTGGACCCCACTCAGCGTAGTCTGGGGCTACGCTTAGGATAGGGAAGGCACTAAGAACCAGGAAGAAAAAAAGCGGTTTTGATTGAAAATGAACTTTCTAAAAAAAATTATTGGGTGTGCAATTGAAGTACACAAACAACTGGTACCAGGCCTATTGGAATTTAATTGGTATTACATCTGTGGTCCGGCAGCTACTAAACTTTTTCCCTCATCATTATCAGTATATTGTTTAAAGTTATTGATAAACAACTCAGCTAAATCTTTGGCTTTTTTGTCCCATTCACATGGATCAGCATAAGTATCTCGAGGATCAAGTATATTTGGATCTACTTTCGGAAGTGATGTTGGTACTTCAAGATTGAAAATAGGAATAACTTTCGTTTCCGATTTTTCAATCGATCCGTCAAGAATTGCATCTATAATTCCTCTGGTATCTTTAATAGAAATTCGTTTGCCTGTTCCATTCCATCCTGTGTTTACAAGATAAGCTTCGGCATTGTTTGCTTCCATCTTTTTCACAAGCTCCTGCCCGTATTTAGTAGGATGAAGCGTTAAAAATGCAGCTCCAAAGCACGCTGAAAATGTAGGAACAGGTTTGGTTACACCTATCTCAGTACCAGCTAATTTTGCAGTAAATCCTGATAAGAAGTGATATTTAGTTTGCTCAGGAGTTAGTTTTGCTACAGGTGGCATTACACCAAAAGCATCGGCAGTTAGGAATATAACTTTGGTCGCAGGGCCAGCCTTTGAAACTGGTTTAACAATATTTTCAATATGATATATTGGATATGAAACTCTGGTGTTTTGAGTAACAGATCCATCCTTAAAATCAATTATACCATCTTTATCAAGTGATACATTTTCAAGAAGAGCATCTCTTTTTATGGCATTGAAAATATCTGGTTCACTTTCTTTGTCAAGGTTAATTGTTTTTGCATAGCATCCACCCTCAAAGTTAAAAATACCATCATCATCCCAGCCATGCTCATCATCGCCAATTAATGCACGTTTTGGATCGGTTGACAGAGTTGTTTTACCTGTTCCTGATAGTCCAAAGAAAATTGCCGTATCACCTTTTTTTCCAACATTTGCCGAACAATGCATTGCTGCCATTCCTTTTAATGGTAAGTAGTAATTCATTATTGAGAAAATACCTTTTTTCATTTCTCCACCGTACCATGTTCCACCAACTACAGCACGTCCTGCTGTTAGGTTGAAAGCTGCAAAGTTTTCTGAATTGAAGGCAATACCATCAGCACGGCTCATTGATTTCCAATTCGGATTATTTGTTTTAGCGGCATTAAGCATTACGAAATCAGGGGTGAAGTTTTCAAGTTCTTCTACAGTTGGTCTGATAAACATATTCTTAACAAAATGAGCCTGCCAAGCTACCTCCATAATAAATCTAACTTTCATTCTGGAATCAGCATTTGCACCGGCAAAGCAGTCTATAACATATAAATTTTTGCCTGTAAGTTCTTCGGCTCCAAGATTGTATAGTTGTTCCCATGTATCATTATCAATGGGTTTATTATCTGATGATTTTGCTTGTTCCGACCACCAAACTGTATCCCTTGTTTTATCATCAAGTACGATGTATTTATCTTTAGGAGATCTTCCGGTGAATTTGCCTGTCATCACATTAACAGCACCAAGCTCACTCAGCTGACCCTTTTCGTAACCTTCAAGATCAGTGTTCATCTCATCTTTAAAAAGCTTTTCATAAGACGAGTTATAGTTAAGTTCTTTAACATCAGTAATGCCGTATCCGGCCAGATCAGATATGATCTTGTTTAAATCAATGGACATAATAAATATTTTTTGAATTAATTAACTTAATTTTAGAGGGTGCAAATTACTAAATATAATATTAGGACATAAAAAAAGCCATCCAAAAATTATTGAATGGCTTTAATATAGAATCAGTAAAAATTATTTGTTTTTACGCTTCCAACTACGTTTGTTTACAATAGTTGCTTGAGCTGCTGCTAAACGAGCAATTGGTACGCGATAAGGTGAACAACTTACATAGTGTAAACCAGCACGATGACAGAATTCAATGGAACTTGGCTCGCCACCATGTTCTCCACAAATACCGAGTTTAATTTTCTTATTTGTTTTCTGTCCTTTTTTAACTGCCAATTCCACAAGTTGACCAACACCTTCTTGATCAAGAACCTGGAATGGATCGTCCTTAAGAATTCCTTTTTCGATATAAATTGGAAGAAATTTACCTGCATCATCTCGCGAATATCCAAATGTCATTTGTGTTAGATCATTTGTTCCGAATGAGAAAAATTCTGCAGATTTGGCAATTTCATCAGCTGTTAAAGCAGCTCTTGGAATTTCAATCATGGTGCCAACCATAAAGTCAATTTTTTCTCCTCTTTCTTCAAATACTTTAGCAATAGTATTTCTTACTATTTCCTCTTGCATTTTCATCTCAGCTAAGGTTCCTGTTAAAGGAATCATAATCTCAGGATAAGTTTTGATTTTACGTTTCTTAAGATCAAGTGCAGCTTCGATAATTGCGCGGCTTTGCATCTCGGTAATTTCAGGATATGTGTTACCTAATCGGCAACCACGGTGACCTAACATTGGATTAAATTCACTTAGATCTTCAACTTTATCCTTAACATCCTGTAATGAGATACCCATTACATCAGCCATTTCTTGCTGCCCTTTTTCATCATGGGGAACAAACTCGTGCAATGGTGGGTCAAGTAATCTTACTGTTACAGGTAAATCGTGCATTGCTTCAAAAATTCCTTCGAAATCTTTACGCTGAATAGGTAATAGTTTAGCTAAAGCCTCACGTCTACCAGCTTCTCCATCGGCAAGAATCATTTCACGCATTGTTGTGATTTTATCATCACCAAAAAACATATGCTCGGTACGGCAAAGACCAATTCCTTGTGCGCCAAAATCACGAGCAACCTGAGCATCTAGTGGAGTATCAGCATTTGTGCGAACATAAAGCTTAGCTTTTTTGTCGGATAGTTTCATTAACTTTCCAAAATCTCCGCTTAATTCGGGTTCCACAGTTGCTATTCTTCCGTCATATACTTCTCCTGTTGATCCATTTAACGAGATAAAATCACCTTCTTTGTATGTTCTACCATCCATTTTAAGTGTTCTATCTTTATAATTTACTTTTATACTTCCAGCTCCCGATACGCAACATTTACCCATACCACGAGCAACAACGGCTGCATGTGAGGTCATTCCTCCACGAGCAGTTAGGATACCTTCGGCAGTGTTCATACCTCCAAGGTCTTCAGGTGAAGTTTCGATACGAACAAGAATAACTTTTTTACCTTCACTTGCCCAACGTTCAGCATCGTCAGCGTGGAATACAATTTGACCGGTTGCAGCACCAGGTGATGCTGGTAACCCTTTCGACATTACTTTCGCGTCACTTATGGCTTTCTTATCAAAAACAGGATGTAATAGCTCATCAAGTTTTTCAGGATTAACGCGCATTATCGCTTCTTCTTTGTTGATCATCTTTTCACTTAGCATATCCACGGCAATTTTAACCATTGCAGCTCCTGTGCGTTTTCCACTACGAGTTTGAAGTAACCAAAGTCTTCCGTTTTCAACGGTAAATTCAATGTCCTGCATATCGCGATAATGATTCTCAAGTTTATTTTGAGTATCAAATAACTCTTTATACATGATTGGCATTGCTTCTTCGAGCGATGGATAATTAGCTGCACGATCTTTTTCGCTTACCTGAGCAAGTTTAGCCCAACGTATGGAACCTTCTTTTGTAATTTGCTGAGGTGTACGAATACCTGCAACAACATCTTCTCCTTGAGCATCAATCAAGTATTCTCCATTAAATAGGTTCTCACCTGTACCTGCATCGCGTGTAAACGCAACACCTGTAGCCGAATTTAGTCCCATGTTTCCAAATACCATTGCTTGAACGTTAACAGCTGTTCCCCATTCGTCTGGAATTTTTTCCATTTTACGGTAAAGTTTGGCTCTTTCATTCATCCAGCTATCGAAAACAGATGTAACTGAACCCCATAGTTGTTCCCATGGATCAACAGGGAAATCGTGACCAGTTTGTTTCTTAACAGCTAGTTTAAATCTGGTAACTAATTCTTTAAGGTCGTCAACTGAAAGATCATTATCCAGTTCAACACCCTTTTCATCTTTCATGTTATCAATAATTTCTTCGAATGGGTCTGGATCTTCCTTCGATTCAGGTTTCATCCCAAGAACAACATCACCATACATCTGAACAAAGCGCCGATATGAGTCCCATGCAAATCGTGCATTTCCTGATTTTCTTGCAATTCCCTCAACTGCAGCATCATTAAGTCCCAGATTAAGAACAGTATCCATCATGCCTGGCATAGACGCTCTGGCACCTGAACGGACAGA
>JABMPH010000204.1 GCA_013203805.1 Bacteroidota bacterium
ATTTGATTTTCAAAGTAAATTACCTTGGCGGTGAGATGGATACGTTTGCCTTGAACTTCTCACGGCCAGCCGGACAAATTATTGCCCAGTATTATAATTTTTTACGCCTCGGCAAAGAAGGCTATCGAAGAATTCAGCAGGCCTGTTATGATACTGCCGTTTACATTGGTAAGGAAATAGATAAACTCGGCCCGTTTAAAGTAATTTATGATGGCAAAGGCGGCATTCCTGCCCTTCTTTGGCAGATAAAAAAAGGCACGAATCCCGGGTTCACATTATTCGACTTGTCTGACCGTTTAAGAACCAGAGGCTGGCAAGCCCCGGCTTATTCACTCCCCGAAAACCTGACCAACGTTGTTGTCATGAGGGTTTTGGTGCGCCACGGTGTAAGCCGTGATTTGGGTGACCTGCTTGTTGAAGATATCAAACGCAGTATGGAATATTTCAAAGTTCATAAAATTTCAACTCCAATGACTGAAAAAGAAGGTGGTGGATTCCATCATTAGAGTGGTATTTATCAGGATAGTATAGAGTTCATTCTGATAACATCAAATACTTTTACAGAATAATACCCTTCATCGAATTATGCGGATTTCACGAAATAAAATCGTGTAATTCGTGTAATTCGATGATAATAATTTATATGAACTATGCATAAAGATGGCAAATAAAATCACAAAGAACCTTATCCCATCCCCGTTGGCACTTGCAATTATCCTTAGCTTCGTAGTCTACTTTTTTGCGTTGATTTTCACTTCTCCTATTGATAGCGAAACCGCATACCCCTTACAGCTTCTTAATTTTTATCAAAAAGGATTCTGGGACCTACTTGCCTTTGCTATGCAGATGATGCTGATACTTGTACTTGGCAATGTGTTAGCACTGACCCCTGTTTTTCAAAGACTTATCAAGATCATTCTTTCGAAAGTAAGAAGCGGAACAACTGCCATAATACTGACGGCTTTTTTTAGTTTGCTATTATCATATTTTAATTGGGGCTTAGGGTTAATATTTAGTGCGTTATTAGCTCGTTCGATTGCCGAAAATGCAAAACAGGTTTCCATGAAACTCAACTATCCCTTATTGGTAGCCGCTGCATATTCAGGAATGATGGTTTGGCATGGTGGATTAAGTGGATCCGCACCTTTAAAGGTGGCCGAGAGTAATCATTTTCTGAGCGATTTAATGGGAGTAATTCCGGTAAGTGAAACTATCTTTTCAACCATGAATTTGATACTCTATGCTTCCTTCTTACTGCTTATTCCCCTTACGTTTCTTCTTATTTCGAAGGTAAAGTCAAATACTTTCACCAAAGAATCGGAACTACCCGAAACGGTGGATATTTCAAGTACTCAAACTAGCAGACAATATCTCGGTACCAGCCTGGGAATTTTGCTTGCATTTATAGCCATTTATCAGTTTTATTTAACCGGACTATCTGCATTAAATATAAATTTAATCAATCTGATCTTACTTTCATTAGGTCTACTATTATATGCAAATCTTGATCAATTTATGAAGGCAGTAAATACAGCTATTTCATCTTCTAGTGGAATCATGATTCAGTTTCCAATATATGCAGGAATAATGGGTTTAATGAAATATTCCGGATTAGCCGAAGTATTTACGGAGAGTCTTATTTCAATTTCATCTGCTAACACATTGCCAATTTATGGATTAATTAGTGCAGCGGTAGTAAATTTCTTCGTTCCCAGCGGAGGTGGTCAGTGGGCTGTACAAGGTCCAATCCTAATCGAGGCGGCCCAACAATTGGGTGTTTCAATCCCTAAAACAATTATGGCACTTGCCTACGGCGATCAGCTCACCAACATGATTCAACCTTTTTGGGCCATTCCGCTACTTTCCATTACTGGCGTAAAGGCAAAATCAATTATCCCTTACACTTTTGTAATTATGATTGTGGGCTTTGTCGCATCAGTATTAGCACTCTACTTTTTTTAAGGAATTGAATTCCAATCGAATGCTAATCAATAATAGTTGCAATAGTTAAACATCTTATTATCTATTCCAATAAGATTTGATTAACCATTATTAATTTGGATTACTCATATGAACTTTGTAATAAGAGTTTTAAGAATAATCAAAACATAACTTTGTGAAACAAAAGCAAAGTCCACTATAGTATTGCATAAAAAAGTTACGAAGTGTTGTATTTTCTATTAAATATTCCGGGTTTAAATAATAATTTTGTGTTGTACATGAGCAGAAAAACAAATTCAAAACATTAGTTATATGATGAAATTAGAGCAAATGACATTATTAGCAATATTTACCTTGTCATCTTTATTGCAATTATCAGCACAAACATCAGATGGTGCCTCAAATAAGTTCACTGATTACTCAAATAGAAGTAATTGGTCAATTATAAGTGATACCATTGTTCACGAAATTGATGTTTTTTTTGTACACCCAACAACATATGGGCCTCCTGCAAATGGAAAATACAATGCAAATCTAAACGACAGTTTGCTAAACAAGATAACCGATTTATATGCTATAAATTGGATGACATCCGCTTTCGAAGAAAATTGCAATATTTTTGCGCCGCGTTATCGACAAGTAAATATTGAAGTTCTCTCCATGCCTAAAAAGGAACAAGACATTTATTTAGAAATTCCCGTTGGTGATATTAAATCAGCATTACATTTCTATCTGGAAAACCTTAATGATGGTCGTCCATTTATTCTTGCAAGTCATAGTCAGGGATCAAATGTTCTTCAAACCATATTATTAGAAAATCCAAAAATATTAAAGAATCCACCATCTAAGAAGGTGGACTTGAAAAGCCCCTATAAGGGGCCAAAGTTGAGCCGTTGTTGCTCTTCTATTCGTTCTTGTTC
>JABMPH010000205.1 GCA_013203805.1 Bacteroidota bacterium
ACCCCCCTGTCTATTATAGGCAGTTTCATATTGGGGAATCCACAAATTATTAATCTTAAAACTTATTATTATGGTTACAATTATTGATTACAAAGTGCGTATGAATGCCGAGGGAGAACCATTTAATACACTTATTGTACAAGGAGGTATTGAACTGGTCAAATCCAAAGAAACTGGCTTATTCTATGCCACCGCAAAGAAGGCATCTATTCCTTCTACGTTCAATGACAAAACTTGTGAGAGTTTAATTGGTCAGGAACTGGATGGAAGTGTTCAGAAAGCTGAATGTGAACCTTACAAGTACACCAATGAGGACACTGGTGAAGTTATGGAATTAAGCCATCGCTGGGTGTTTGTGAAAGAAGGTGAGGCTGTCAGTGAAGCAGTAAAAGAAAGGCTGTTTGAAGAAGAGCCTGAGTTAGTTTAACTAACAGAAAAGGAGGCTGAGTGTCTCCTTTTTTATTATGGCTTCTGAATATTATATAATCAATTATTTAAATTTACTAATCTGTTCTTCAGTCATCCATAGGACTACATCAAAAGAACGCTCTTTCCCTTCATAAATTTTTATCTTTATATCTCCAATACTCTCAGTTTCAACATTCAGTTTTGAATTTGGAGGTACAACAATGCTATCATCTTTGAGTTTTAAGTCTTTACCATTAATACTTATTCCTAATAAAGTGTAAATAGATTCTGTTCCACTTGGGGTAATTGATGATTGTCTATTAATTTCATATTTGATTTGACCATCAAAACCAACTTTCTTGTAATCTGAACAAGATGATAAAATAAATACAAATACTACAAATAGTAATAACAACTTTTTTTTTTCATGATTTTGGTTTTTGATTCGACTATTCAAGTTACGAATAATCTCCTGAAATGCAATAGATAAGAAATTACGTAATCATGCATCAATCAAAACAGGTCTTTATGCTGTATTTTTTACACACATTTTATGAGAAGGTTTTTTCCCTGTGATGTATGTTAAAATTAAAAACCACTGAAAAAATGGTAAAGAGAGGGCAGCCAATTTGGTTAGCCCTTTTTTAGCTCCCAAGCCATTTTAATATACCACTAAATATACCTTTAACGGATTCTACGAAACCTTTTTCAACTCCTTTTTTGAGCTTTTTATCCACTTCACCAGCTTTTTTTATTTTATCCATATCCATTGGTTTTCCCTCAATGCCTTTTGCAACTTCATCTAAAGCACCAGCGATATCTTTCAGAGCTTTGGATTGGGATTTTATCATCTCTGTACTCATGTCTATAGGAGTAGATGGCACCCCACCTTCTCCAGCTGCTTTTTTGAGCATATCAATAACTTTTTCTTCATTCTTTTTCTGAGTTTTTGATTTTCCGAAACACATAGTATATAGTTTATAAATTCCAATCAAGTTACGAAATAATCCCCTGAACAACAACATACTACACATATCACTAATACTCACATTTAAATTTTAAATTATGGAACTAAGACAAGCTCAACGCAAGCAAGCTAAAATTAAGCTTGCACTTCAAGGAGTATCAGGTTCAGGCAAAACTATGTCTGCATTACTCCTTGCATCAGGTATGACCGATTGGTCTAAAATAGCTGTTATTGATACAGAGAATCATTCAGCAGATTTGTATGCCCATTTGGGGGATTACAGTGTACTGCATCTTGGTAGCCCATTCACTCCTGAACGCTACATCAAAGCCATTGAGACCTGTGAACAGGCTAAAATGGAAGTTGTAATAATTGACTCAGTTTCCCATGAATGGGAGGGGCAAGGTGGAATTTTGAATATCCATGGAAATATGGATGGAAACAGTTTTACCAATTGGAATAAAATTACTCCGAGGCATAATGCATTTGTGCAGAAGATACTACAGAGTAGTTGTCATATCATTGTCACAATCAGAGCTAAACAGGATTATGTGTTATCAGAGAAGAATGGCAAGATGGTTCCTGAGAAAGTTGGATTAAAAGGCATTACGAGGGATGGTTTAGATTATGAATGTACTATTGTTTTTAACATTGACATCAAACACAATGCTGTAGCTTCCAAAGACAGGACTGGACTTTTTGCAGATAAACCAGAGGGTGTAATAAGTTCTGGATATGGAAAAAGGATTTTAAAATGGTGCAATTCAGGAATAACTATTTCTGAAATAAAAGCAAAGTTAACTTGTGCTGTAACGGTAGAAGAACTAAGAGAAATTCTTAGAACTTATCCTGAGTATGAAAAAGAACTTAAACCTCTAGCTATTGCCCGTAAAGAGCAACTATCAACAAACATTATTAATCTTAACCCAATCAGCGGAAATGGAAATGGAACTAGTAAAAGTAAATAACCGACCAACATTTGTTGAAGATGTAGAACCTGTAAGGGAAACATCTAATAGTCATTTTATGGCTGCTAATACAGTTCCTATGGGTTTGGATGAACTTAGTTATAAGCATACAATCCCAGTTTTTGCAAAGGATAATGAAGCAACCATTTCAAACCAGCAATTTGTGGAAACAGTAGCTTTTGTAACTGAACAGATCTTTGGTGGTGAGGCTATTTTAAAGCCTGCTGTGAGGGTATCTCACCCAATAAAAGGAAGAATTCCAAGTGTAGTTGGTAAACCAGCAAAAGAGCTTCTGGAGCATGAGAAGATACTCTATTTTGAGCGTATGGCTTTCGCAGTTGAAATACCTTCAATTAATGGGAGCGTTGCTAATAATGGCTTATGTCTGACCGTTGGTGGAGTACGTAGTTATAACTTGGAAAACCTACATTCAAAGAAGTCAGAGGAACGTTTTAAACTGTTTATAGGCTTCAAAAATCAGGTGTGTACAAACCTCTGTATTTCCACCGATGGATTCATTGGTGATGTAAAAGTCAGGACAATTGCGGAACTGGCAAAAGCAGCTTACAATCTGTTTGGAGAATTCAATGTGTACAAGGAGATAGAAAACATGAATAACCTGCCTGGCACGATGATTACCGAAAGCCAGTTTGCTCAGATTATTGGTAGAGCTAGGATGCTTCAGAATATGCCTTTGAAAAACAAGAAGGAATTACCACAGTTTCCACTTTCTGATTCACAGGTAAACCTAGTTGTAAAGGATTATTACTCTGATGAATCATTCTGTAGGAATGACTTAGGTAATATTAATCTTTGGAAGCTTTACAATCTTTTTACAGGATCTAATAAGTCTACTTATATAGATTCCTTCCTTGATAGAGGAGTGGGTTGCCAACAATTTGCACAAGGTTTGCATGAAGCAATTGGTGAAAATAAGCATCATTGGTTCGTAGATTAAAAACTTCCATCCATCCAGAAACCCTATAGGAAAAAGATGGATGGATGTTTATGGCTAAATATTGAAGAAGTAGATTTCAAATAAAGAACCATATCCATTTTGCTTTTTAAGCATAGTATGTTTACTTTTATACACAAAACCAAAATCATATTGAATAACCATCCTCAAATAGTATCAAAAAACAGATTTATTGAACTGTATATAATTAAATAAAACTTAACAACATCTCCACTGTGAGCGTGTATAATGAAGTTTTACTTAATAGATAACATAGTTAGCAACAATTTTAAAGAACAGTAATTGAGAACATATTTAGCAGATATAATTCCAAAAATTAAACGATTCAGTGAGAAACTTGACAATTTAACTTTGTTAACTAATCAGCATTGGGTTGTTATAGACGAATTAAAAAATTCAAAATTTGTTTACATCTTTAGGAGTAATTACGAATTGCTAATTTCTCAAAATGGAAAGATTGAAAAGGGAAAGTGGGAATATTTGGGAAATAACTCATTGCTTATCGAGAGAAAAGACGAAAGCTATTTATTCAGGCATGGCTTTTTCGATGAGAATATTCTAGCCTTAAAAG
>JABMPH010000206.1 GCA_013203805.1 Bacteroidota bacterium
ATCGAATGCCCATATATCGTGATTTCCTCTAAAAACATGCACAGGAATCCCTGCATCAGTAATTTCAGCAATTTTTCCCAGTAATCTTACATATCCTTTTGGAACTGCGGTATCATACTCGAACCAGAAATCGAAAATATCACCCATTAAATAAATCTCGGTGGCATCTTTCGATACCATATCGAGCCATCGAACAAACTTTTTTTCTCTTATTAAACTACTTTCATAATCTGGAATACCAAAATGAAAGTCGGATGCGAAATATATTTTTGAATTAGTCAAATTATTGGTATTGGTAATTATACTTCCTTCACAAGTTCCTTGAAGAGAGTAATAAGTTTTGGGGTAACCTTAGACACTGCTTGAATTACTTCCTTGTGAGAGATTTCGATAATTTTCCCGGTAACTCCAAGATCGGAAATTACAGAAACTGCAAAAACTGGTAATCTCATATGACGAGCTACAATAACTTCAGGTACTGTTGACATACCTACAGCATCTGCACCTAGGATATGTATATATTTGTATTCGGCCGGTGTTTCGTAGGTTGGACCACTTACTGCTGCATATACTCCCGTTTGATAATGAATACCAGAGTGTCTGGCTATTCGTTTTGCCGAACTAAGAAGTCGTTTATCATATGCTTCACTCATATCCACAAATCTGGGTCCATGATCATCAATATTTTCTCCTATCAATGGATTAGGCATAAGATTAATATGGTCGGTAATAAACATAATATCGCCTACTTCATAATTTGGATTCACTCCACCACTTGCATTCGACACAAATAGAAATTTTATTCCTAGAAGTTTCATAACCCTGATAGGCAAAGTTACTTCATGCATATTATAACCTTCATAATAATGAAAGCGACCTTGCATTGCAACCACATCTACTCCATTTAATTTGCCAAATATCAATTGTCCGTCATGACCATTTACTGTTGAAACGGGAAAGTTTGGAATACTATCATATGGTATTTTAATTTCTGCATCAATCTCATTGGCAAGTTCACCAATACCTGATCCAAGAATTATTCCAATATGAGGTCGATTGGTAATTCGTTCAGCTATGTATGCTACTGTTTCTTTTATTTTCTCTAACATATCTTCCTATTTGATTCGAGAAGTTCGATTTATCAAGACCATGCAGTTTTACTTCAATGGGTATGTAGTACAACGGTAATGAATCCAGCTCGCGAATATATTCAGATTTTACCAAACGCATAGCATCTTTTTCTGTTGTGATGATTATTTTATTCTGTGTAAAGGCATCATTATATGTTTGAGAAACAATTTGAAGGTCCTTTTTACGATATGTATGATGATCCGGAAAATCAATAACAAGTAAATCAATACATAAATCACGGAGATATTCTTGAAATGGATATGAATTAGCAATACCGCAAAACAATACGATTGTATTTATCTTCTTTTTTAATTTTACAGCTTCAAAACCAGGAACAGGAGTTAAGTCGCCATATTCAAGGTATGAAAAATACAAACTCTGATGTGCCTCTGGTTTGAGAATTCCTTTAATTCTCCTACGTGTAATAGGCGACAATACTTTGTATGTTTTTGTTACTATAATTATATCAGCACGCTTAGCCTCCGAAACAACATCCCGTAAAGTGCCGGTAGGAAACAGATAATCTTCCATGTATAGATTATGAAAATCTGTAAGAAGTATGGAAATACCAGGCATTACATATCGATGCTGAAAACAATCATCAAGTAATATTACATCCAAATTTTCATCATCCTGCATTAGGTTTCTAATTCCAATCCTTCTGTCTTCACTTACAGCAACCTTTATATCATTTTTAAACTTGTTGTGATATTGCATTGGTTCATCGCCAATATCCTTATGCCCTGAGTATTGATTAGCTATTAGAAAACCATTAGTATTTCGTCCATATCCACGGCTTAATACAGCAATCTTATTTTCCTCTGAAAGTAATCTGATAAGGTACTCAACCATAGGAGTTTTACCAGTGCCCCCCATACTTAGGTTACCAACACCAATTACAGGTAAGTCAAAGGATTCTGACTTTAAAATATTAACATTAAAAAGCCAATGTCTTATTCTTATAATAAGCCCATATATAGAAGCAAATGGTAATAATAATAATTTCCAAAAACCCATAATCAAAAAAAAATATTGTGCTTTTTTTTATAAATTAGCAAGATAATCCTTTTTCAAAATATACTTTTGTACCAGCATTATAAAAAAAATCAAGCTAAAATACATTTTTTTTTTAGTCATTCAACAAATAATCAATTAATTATGCTTATTAAAGAGATTACAAATTATTTGGAACATTTTGCTCCGATTATTTTGCAGGAATCATATGATAATTCAGGTTTATTAATAGGTTCATACGACAATGAGGTTAATAAGGTTTTGATTACTCTGGATATCACTGAAGAAGTAATTGATGAGGCAATTGAAGGAGAATGCCAACTAATAATAGCTCATCACCCACTGATATTTGGAGGATTAAAAAAACTTACAGGCGGAACTCTCACTGAAAAACTTGTGGTGAAAGCTATAAAATCGGATATTGCTATATATGCCATCCACACAAACCTTGATAATATAACAGGAGGTGTAAACAGTATATTGGCCGAAAAATTAGGTATAATTAATGCCAGAATACTTAAACCCAGTAATCAGGGTTTACATAAAGTTGTTTGTTTCTGTCCGACAGATCATATGAAAAATATTCAAGATGCAATGTTTATGGCTGGTGCTGGTAATATTGGCAATTACGATAACTGTAGTTATTATAGTACTGGTACAGGAACTTTTAAAGCACTTGAAGGAAGTAATCCATTTGTTGGAAAACAGAACCTGCTTCACAAGGAAGAAGAAAGTAGATTAGAAACTATTGTACCTGCATATAGATTATCAGCGGTAATTAAAGCTATGATAAGTGCTCATCCATATGAAGAACCCGCTTACGATATTTACAACCTGGTAAACAATAATAATACAGTAGGTAGTGGAATGATTGGAGAACTCGAGGAGGAGATTACTGCCGTTAAATTTCTTATGAAAGTAAAGAAAATACTTGGCACAACATATATTAAACATAGCAAGTTAATTGAACGACCTGTGAAAAAGGTGGCAATTTGTGGAGGAAGTGGCAGTTTTCTAATTAGTGCTGCAGCAAATCAAAATGCTGATTTATTTATAACCGCAGATATCAAGTATCATGATTATTTTGAACACACTGGATTCATGACAATTGCAGATGCTGGACACTTCGAAACAGAACAGCCTGTAAAAGAATTATTATATTCATTATTAAAGAAAAAATTTCCTAATTTTGCACTCCAAATTTCGAAAATTAATGCTAACCCCATTTCTTTTCTGTAATAAACTGAAAATGACGTTAATATGACTAAGACAAAGGTTACAAAAGACGAAGAAGTTAGTGTTGAGCAAAAACTTATTGCACTATATACTTTGCAGCAAATTGACTCACAAGTTGACAAGATTAAGATTATAAGAGGTGAATTACCTCTTGAGGTAGAAGATTTAGAGGATGAAATTGCTGGTTTAGATACTCGTATTAAAAACTTTCATCTGGAAGTAGAAGAGTTAGATAACTCTATTGTTGAGCAAAAAGGTGTAATTAAGGATAGCGAAACATTAATCTCCAAGTATAAGGAACAACAAATGAATGTTAGAAATAACAGAGAATATGATTCATTATCCAAGGAGCTTGAGTTTCAGGCATTAGAAATTGAACTTGCTGAGAAAAAGATTAATGAAGTTAGATATAAGATCGAGCTGCTTAATACCGAAGCTCAGAATGCTGATGAAAAACTGAAAGACAAAAAAATTGATCTTGAAGAAAAAAATAAGGAGTTAGATGATATCGTAAAAGAAACTGTACTTGAGGAACAAAAACTCATTGACAGATCTGCAGAAAATGAGAAACTTATTGAAGATCGATTATTAACAGCATACAAACGTATTAGGGATAGCGCAAGAAATGGACTCGCTGTAGTTCAGATTGAGAGAGATGCATGCGGTGGCTGTTTTAATAAAATTCCACCTCAACATCAGCTAGATATTAGAGTTCATAAAAAAATAATAGTATGTGATTATTGTGGGCGAATTTTAGTTGATAGTACTATAGCTGATATAGTAGTTGAAAGCATGGAATAGCAATTGCAATAAATTATATGTAAGGGGTGTGCGTAATTTACGGATACCCCTTTTTTTATTATTTTTACAACTATCATGAAAAAATATACTATTTCTATTATTAGCATTCTACTTTTGGTTTTAGAAGTACAATCACAGGTAATTGACATTAATCAGAATTGCCGAAATGCCTATATGGAAATACTATCACTAAGATTTGATGAAGCAGAAAAGAGGATCCATAATGAGAAAACAAGTAACCCACAAAATTTGTTTGTTCCATATCTCGAAAATTACATCGACTTTTTAAAGGTTACCGTTGGTGAGGATGAAGAACTTTTTAGGAAACTTGAAAAAAACATTCCTCTGCGAATTAACTCAATCAAAAGTTTATCTGACACCTCTAGATTTAAAAAATATCTAATTGGAAATATCAATTTGCAATGGGCAACTGCTCATTTGAAATTTGGAAATTATCCTACCGCCGCATTGGAGATAAATAGAGCATATCGTTTATTAAGTGATAACGAAAGTATGTTTCCCGATTTCATACCAAACTCAATAACCTTAGGGATTTTACATATCATGATCGGGATTGTACCCGACTCATATGGCTGGCTTTTAAATTTAATTTCCATGGAAGGAAGTGTACAACAAGGCCAAAAAGAACTGCTAACAGCTTTTGATAGTTGCTCAAAAGATTCGGTTAATAATTACCTTAAAGACGAAATACTTTTCTACATGGGGACCGTTGATTTAAATCTAAGTCCTGATCCTGAATTTGCCAACTATCTCCTTTCAGAAATTAACTATGGGAATAATCATAATTTGTTATTAACATATCTTTCGATAAACACGATGATGAAGAATGGCAGAAATGATGAAGCGCTTAATCTTTTCGAGAAAATTGATACCACAACAATTTATTATCCATTTTACTATTTGAATTTTTTACATGGAGATTGTTATTTAAGATCATTAAATACACTTCCTGCACTGAAAGAATACTACAAGTTTATAGATGATTTCAAAGGTGAGAACTACATTAAAGATACCTGGCGAAAAATTGCATGGTGCTCACTATTCGAAACGGATACTGCCGGCTTTAAAAAAGCAATGAACAATGTATTAAAGTTCGGAGCAACTAATATTGATGCTGACAAAAGTGCTGAGCAAGTTGCAAGAAGTGGTGTAATACCAAATATAGAATTGCTTAAAAGTCGACTGCTATTTGATGGCGGATATTATGATGAAGCTAAAAACATTCTTTTAATATCTGAATCTCAAAAATTTAATGAAAAAGAAATTGTCGAGAAAAATTATCGCCTTGGTCAAATTGCTCATCAGCTTAAAAACTACGATGATGCTAAAAAATATTATTTTACCACAATTGAAACAGGCAGTTTGTTTCCAGAATATTTCGCTGCGAATGCAGCCCTTAAATTGGGCAATATATATGAAGTTGAGTACGACAACACTCGTTCTGCCCATTATTATAAACTTTGCTTAACGCTTGATTTTGATGAATATCGTAATAGTATTCGCAGCAAAGCAAAACAAGGGCTGAACCGTGTAACCAACAATTAGCCAATTCTTTCAATTAACAAATTTATCAACCAACAATGCGTTCAGGTGTATAATCTTAACTAGGATTTAAGCGAAAATCTATAGTTAGAGTTATTAACAATTCTTTCGCAATTAATTTTGTTAATAAGTGCCAATTTGTTGGTTAAACTATCCAAACTTATTTGATTTACTGGTATTAGCTGAATATATTTAAAAAAAATTATTGTTAATAACGTAACCTTTTTTCAACAAAGTGGTAAAAGGTGGTAAATCATGTATAATTGTGGTAAATAGTTAGTACATTTGAGCCATAATTCTGAGTTTTTAATGGTCAACATATTAGGCACATACGAATGTAAAATGGACGCGAAGGGAAGATTAATGTTCCCTGTTCAGTACAAAGGGCAGCTTGGCGAAGCCCTGAAGCAAGGTATGGTGATCAAAAGAAGCATATTTAAAAAGTGCCTTGAGCTTTTCCCCAGCGAAAACTGGCAGGAGGAGTCGAAAATGGTTAGTAAACTAAATATGTTTAAAAAGAAGAACGCAGAATTTGCAACCAAGTTTATGGCTGGAGTGAAACCTCTTGATTTGGATGGTACCGGAAGGTTACTAATTCCAAAAGACCTAATTGCTTACAGTGGTATCACCAAAGAAATTGTACTCACATCAGTTGTAAACCGTATTGAGATCTGGGATAAAGCAGCATATGAAATTGCTGTTGACTATGATCCGGATGACTTTGCCGATTTGGCAGAAGAAGTTATGGGCGAGTTTCAAACTGAATAATACACAATGTATCACAATCCAGTATTGCTAAAAGAATGTATATCAGGGCTCAACATTATTCCAAACGGAAACTATGTTGATGTAACTTATGGTGGTGGTGGTCACTCAAAAGAAATTATTAAACTTCTTGATGATGGTAGATTAATTGCCTTTGACCAAGATCTAGATGCTTTAAAGAATACCATTGATGATGAGCGATTTACACTGGTTAATCATAATTTCCAGTTTCTTAAAAACTTCCTCCGCCTCCACAATGCATCTCAGGTAAACGGCATACTTGCTGATCTTGGAGTATCCTCACACCAATTTGATATTCCCGAGCGTGGCTTTTCAACACGATTTGATGCTCCCTTAGATATGCGTATGAGTCAAAATGCACACGTTACTGCAGCTGATATCGTGAATACATATTCTGAAGAAGAATTACAGAGGATTCTAAAAAACTACGGTGAGATAAAAAACTTTAGATGGTTTGCCAAAGCAATCGTTGAAAATCGTAACACAAATACAATAAACACAACCAACGAATTAATCGAAAGTACAAGAAAATGCTATCCACAACATAAAAAAAATAAATTATTAGCTCAATTGTTTCAAGCATTACGCATTGAAGTTAACGACGAGTTACAAACTCTTAAAACAATGCTTGAGCAGGCACGAGACGCACTCATTCCGGGAGGCCGACTGGTTGTGATTTCATACCACTCGCTGGAAGATAGGCTTGTAAAGAACTTCATCAAATCAGGAAATTTTGAAGGTATAGTTAATAAGGATTTTTATGGAAACCCGATTGTTGATTTCAAATCGATAACCCGGAAACCACTTATGCCAGGCGAAGAAGAAATTGTGGCTAATAATAGAGCCCGTAGTGCAAAACTAAGAATAGCAGAGAAACTATAATGTCACCTAAATCAAATAAAATTTTTGCACCAATTACTGAGGTTGAAGTTGAAGAAAGATCAACTAAAAGGGATAGTAAAGTAGGTGGTGCAATAAAAGATGTATTGGGTGGTGATTTGATATCAGCCGGAACATTTAAGTTTTTCAGGTATCTACTCTATTTAGCATTGCTTGCATTTATCTACATAGCCAACAACTATTACGCAGAAAATAACATACGTGAAATAAACAAATTAAGAAAGGATCTAAAAGAACTTCGATATGAATACATAAATGTAAAAACGAGATTAATGCATATCGAAAAGCAATCACAAATAGCTAAGAAACTTGAGAAAAGTGGAATTAAAAAGAACAATGAACCAGTAAAAATACTTGAAGTAAAGTGACCGATATTAAGAAAGACATATTGTGGCGAGTTTATCTTGTGTACTTCGGTATACTTGTTTTTGGCTTTGCAATTATCGGTAAGATAGTATATATCCAGATTAAAGAGGGTGTTGAACTAAAAGAGAAAGCCCAAACACAGGAGTTAAAGGTTTTTGACTTAGAGGCAAATCGTGGTAATATTCTCGATAATAAAGGCAGCCTCCTGGCAACTTCAGTACCTATTTTTGAAATACGTATGGATGTTTCCTCACCACACATTTCAGACCAGCAATTCAGATTAAAAGTAGATTCAATTGCAACCGGCTTATCAAAAATTTTGGGCAACTCAAAGCAAAAAACAAAAAGTTCACTAATCAAAGCACGTAATAAAGGAAACCGATATTTCCTTATTGGCAGAAGAGTAACATACGATCAGCTAAAACAAATAAGAACACTGCCCATATTACGCAATGGAAAATATAAAGGTGGATTAATTGCCATTCAAAAAACCCAAAGAGCAAAGCCTTATAACGAATTAGCATCCCGCACAATAGGCTATGTAATTGAAAAAGAGAACCTGTATGTAGGCCTCGAAGGTGCTTATACCGATGTGTTAACAGGCAAAAATGGCAAAATGGTGATGCGTAGGATTAACCATGGAGATTGGATACCAATACACGATGAAAATGAAATTGAGCCTAGAGATGGTCTCGACATTGTATCTACCATAAACATTCACATTCAAGATGTTACCGAAAATGCCTTATTAAAGGAGTTATTAAATAATGAAGCATTTCAGGGTTGTGCCATAGTAATGGAAGTAAGTACAGGCCACATTATTGCCATTGCCAACCTAAGATACGATAGCTCTGATGCAAAATACAAAGAAACTTATAACTACGCCATAGGTGAGAGCATTGAGCCCGGATCAACTTTTAAGCTCGCCTCCATCCTTGCAGCCCTCGAAGACAATAAAATAAAACTTACCGACAGCCTATATACAGGTGAAGGCTACACTAGATACTATAATCAGGAAATGAAGGATGTTCATAAAATTGGGAATGGTAGAATTACCGTTCGTGATGCATTTGAACAATCATCAAACGTAGGAATCTCAAGAGTAATAAATGAGTCTTATAAACAGAAACCATCCGAATTTATTGATCGACTTTATTCAATGTCGTTAAACGAGCCACTTGGATTAAAAATACTTGGTGAAGGAATCCCCAAAATCAAACATCCATCTACAAAACAAACATGGTACGGAACATCATTACCATGGATGTCGATAGGCTATGAGTTAATGATCACCCCTCTTCAAACTTTAACATATTACAATGCTGAAGCTAACAATGGAGTGATGGTTAAACCAATGTTTGTATCTGCAATAAAAGAAGGTGGTGCCGTAATTGAAAAATTCGATACTGAAATAATCAACAGCAAGATTGCATCAAAAAGCACAATCGATTCAGCCCAATCTTTGCTGGAGGGTGTTGTTGAGCGAGGAACCGCAAAAAGAGTTTTCAAAAATAGTCCCTACAAAGCAGCAGGCAAAACAGGAACAGCTCAAATTGCTACAAAAGGAGGCTATAATAAAAGAAATTACAACGCTTCATTTGTGGGCTATTTTCCTGCTGAAGCACCACAATACTCCATGATTATTGTGATAAATAATCCAAGTACCGGAAAGTATTATGGAGGTAGTGTTGCTGCTCCTGTTTTCAGGGATGTTGCTGACAATCTATACTCAACCATAATTGCAGCCGAATTTAATAGCGGTATCTCAAACGACAGTATTACAATTCCAATACCAAAAAACCCAGTTTGGGCTAAAGACATCGTATCAATCTATGCAAACTTAGATATTAAAGAAGGTGTAAAATTTCCGGTAACCGGAGATTGGATTAAAGGAAAATCATATGATAAAAATATAGCATTCGTAGATGTGGCCTTTAACAAAAACATTGTACCAAATGTTGAAGGAATGAAAGCAAAAGATGCAATCTACTTACTTGAAAATTATGGAATTGAGACTTCCATTACAGGAAAAGGCAAAGTAATACGTCAATCGATTAAAGCAGGGAAACCGATTAAGGGAAATACATCAATAACACTTCAACTGGGAAATTATTAACTACGGATTTGAAACGACTTCAAGACATATTATATCGTGCTGGAACAACTGAAATAGTTGGAACAACAAATATGGAAATTACTTCCGTTGAGTTTGATTCACGCAAAGTTGTGGTTGGAACTTTATTTATTGCAATAGAGGGAACTCAGGTTGATGGTCATAATTTTATTGAAAAGGCAATCGATCAGGGAGCAGTTGCCATTGTTTGCAATATTTTACCCATTGAACTAAAATCAAATACAACTTACATACTTGTAAAAAACAGTTCTGAGGCTCTTGGTTACATCGCGTCAAATTTTTATGATAACCCTTCCGAAAAGATTAAGGTTGTAGGCGTAACAGGTACAAATGGAAAAACAACAATTGTTACCCTGTTATTTAATTTGTTTTCACAGATGGGATATAGCACTGGTATGTTATCCACAATACAAAACAAAGTAAACAACCAAATTATTGAGAGCACACACACAACGCCTGATGCGCTTAAAATTAATGAATTACTAAACCATATGGTTGATGAAGGGTGTGAATATGTTTTTATGGAAGTAAGCTCACATGCTGTTGTACAACATCGCATTACGGGAATACAGTTTTCGGGCGGTATTTTCACTAACATCACCCACGACCATCTTGATTATCATGGAACTTTTAAAGAGTATATCTCTGCAAAAAAAGGATTTTTCGATAATCTTCCATCAAGTGCTTTCGCCCTTACAAATACCGACGATAAAAATGGGGCAATAATGCTTCAGAATACTAAAGCTAAAAAATTCACATACGGTATAAAAAACATGGCCTCTTTCAAGGGAAGGGTTATTGAAAATGACCTGGAAGGAATGATGATGAAAGTGGATGGTATAGATGTGTACTCACTACTATCTGGAAATTTCAACGCCTACAATATACTTGCAGTTTATGCCACAGCCCAACTTCTTGGCCAAAATAAGGAAGAAACATTAGTTGGAATCAGCACACTAAAAGGAGCAGAAGGAAGAATGGAGGTTATTCGATCAAAAGCAGGAATTACAGCCATCATCGACTATGCACATACCCCTGATGCACTGGAAAATATCATCAGTACAATTAACTCGATAAGAACTCACAATGAAGAGCTAATTACGGTGGTGGGAGCTGGAGGAAACCGTGACAAGAGCAAGCGACCAATAATGGCTAAGATAGCTTCACTATTGAGCAGCAGAGTAATTCTAACTTCCGATAATCCTAGAAATGAAGATCCATTGCTGATATTGGAAGATATGAAAATGGGTATAGATCCGGCCAGAAAAAACAAGTCGATGATAATCCCTGACAGAAAGGAAGCTATTACAACAGCATTCAACATTGCACGGTCGGGTGATATGATTCTTATCGCCGGCAAAGGTCATGAAAAATATCAGGAAATAGCTGGGGTTAAACATCCCTTCGATGACAAAAAAGTGATTACAGAATTAATGGAAATAAATTAATAATATGCTTTACTACTTATTTAAATATTTAGATACAGCTTTTAACTTCCCCGGGGCAGGTGTTTTTGAATACCTCTCGTTTAGAGCGGCTCTTGCCATTATTACTTCATTAATCATCAGTTTATTCTTTGGCAGAAGATGGATATCATACCTAAACCGCAAACAGGTAGGCGAAACTATCCGTGATTTAGGCCTTGAAGGACAGCTTGAAAAACAAGGAACTCCAACAATGGGAGGACTAATTATTCTCACCTCAATATTAGTGCCTGTAATTTTGTTTGCCAAACTTGCCAATATATATATAATCCTGATGATTTTTACCACTGTTTGGCTAGGTAGTATTGGGTTTTTAGATGATTACATTAAAGTATTCAAAAAGAATAAAAAAGGACTTAGTGGAAAATATAAGGTAGCCGGGCAGGTTGTTCTGGGATTGATTGTAGGACTTGTGATGTATTTCAACTCTGATATTGTTGTACGTGAAAAAGCACAATCAGAATCACAAATTTATACTGAAATAGAGCAAATCGGACCAGCCTCAAAATTCACCATCGAAGGTGTAAGATCAACAAAAACTACAATTCCATTTGTAAAAAATAATGAATTCGATTATTCAAATTTACTTAAGTGGTTAGGCGAAGGTTATGAAGCTTGGGCCTTCCTGATATTTATCCCAATTGTAATATTCATAATTGTTGCTGTTTCAAATGGAGCTAATCTCACTGATGGAATGGATGGTTTAGCGACCGGTACTTCGGCAGTAATAGGACTAACACTGGGTTTGCTAGCCTGGGTTTCGGGTAATATAATATTCGCCGACTATCTTAATATAATGTATCTGCCAAACGCTGGTGAACTTACCATTTTCATAAGTGCTTTCGTGGGGGCGACCGTTGGGTTTTTATGGTACAACACTTACCCTGCCCAGGTTTTTATGGGCGATACGGGAAGCCTTGCAATAGGAGGAATAATTGCTGTTTTCGCCATTATCATACGTAAAGAGTTGCTCATACCCATATTATGCGGAATATTTTTAGCTGAGAGTTTATCGGTAGTAATACAGGTGAGTTATTTTAAACACACCCGAAAAAAATATGGCGAAGGCATTAGGATTTTTAAGATGTCACCGCTCCATCATCATTTTCAAAAGCTTGGATATCCTGAGCCTAAAATTGTTCAAAGGTTTCTAATTGTGGGAATTTTTCTGGCAGTACTAACAATCATTACACTCAAACTAAGATAATGGACAATAAAAATGGATACTCATTATCAAATAGTTGTGCTTGGGGGAGGCGAAAGCGGGGTTGGTGCAGCAATACTGGCTAAAAAAAAGGGGAAGTCTGTTTTTGTTAGCGACAATGGCAGAATCCAACAGAAATATATTGACGTTCTTATACATAATGAAATTGATTTTGAAGATGGTGGTCATACCAAAAGTATAATACTATCAGCAGAAGAGGTGATTAAAAGTCCTGGCATTCCAGATACGGTTGAAATTATCAGGAAATTAATTGAAAAGAATATTCCTATTATTTCTGAAATTGAATTTGCATCGAGGTACACTAAGGCAAAGCTAATTTGTATAACAGGAAGCAATGGTAAAACCACAACAACACTGCTAATATATCATGTTCTGAAAACTGCAGGAATTAATGTTGGTCTGGCTGGAAACATCGGGCAAAGTTTTGCAAAACAAGTGGCTGAATGCAACTATGATGTTTATGTTCTTGAGCTTAGCAGCTTCCAGTTGGATGGAATGTTTACCGTAAGAGCAAACATAGCAATACTGTTAAATATCACTCCTGACCATCTGGACAGATACGAATATAATTTTAACAACTACGTCGACTCGAAGTTTAGAATACTTCAAAATCAAACCAAAGATGATGCTCTAATTTATTGGATGGATGATCCGGTAATAACTAAAAAATTAAAACATGTTGGTGTTGAAGCACAAGAATATCCTTTTAGTCTTATCAACAAAAACATAGTACAGGGAGCTTATCTAAAAAATGAAAAAATAATTATAACTGACAATAAAACACAAATAGAAATGACATTAGAACAATTAGCATTACAAGGCAAACACAACATCCATAACTCAATGGCCGCAGGTGTTGCTTCAAAGCTTATGGACATCAGAAGAGAAACATTAAAGCAGTGTTTTTCCGATTTCCATAATGTTGCACACCGCCTCGAGTATGTATCGAGTGTGCATGGAATTAGCTTTATTAATGATTCGAAGGCAACTAATGTAAATTCGGCATGGTATGCTCTTGAGCATTACGAAAAACCAATTGTATGGATTGCAGGAGGTATCGACAAAGGCAATGATTACTCCATTTTGAAAGAACTGGTGAAGAAAAAAGTGAAGGCTATTGTTTGTTTGGGTGAAGACAATAGACCTATTCATGATGCTTTTGGCGATATTGTGGAAACAATCGTTGATACACAATCAGCATTTCATGCTGTTAACACTGCATATCAGTTGGCAAAAAAAGGTTATATAGTACTTTTATCCCCAGCCTGTGCGAGCATGGATCTATTTGAAAATTATGAAGATCGTGGAAATCAATTTAAAACCGCTGTGAAAGAACTATAATTAATGGCCATGTTTTTAAGAAATATTAAAGGTGATAAGGTAATCTGGGCTGTAGTTTTTCTATTGTCAATTATGTCGTTTCTTGCCGTATACAGCTCAACCGGAACACTTGCCTACAAATATCAGGGAGGTAATACAGAGTATTACATGTTTAAACATGGCCTAATATTATTTTTGGGATTAGTATTGATGTATCTTGCTCATATTGTTAAATATACGTATTATTCACGTATATTTCAAATTGCCTTATATATTGCAATCCCGTTATTATTTATCACTTTATTTTTTGGATTAAACCTCAACGAAGCAAAAAGAGTACTACCACTTCCATTTGGATTAACATTCCAAACATCCGACCTTGCAAAAATTACACTTATTATTTATCTTGCTCGGATGCTGACCAAGAAACAGGATGATATTCATGATTTCAAATAAGCTTTTGTGCCAATAATATTTCCTGTATTACTTGTTACAGGTTTGATTTTTTGGGATAATTTTTCCACAGCGGTATTATTATTTATTACCAGTTTAGTATTGATTTTTATAGGAAGAATAAAATTTACTTATATCGCAAGTATGCTTGGGATTGGTATTGTTGCAGCATCAATAGCCATTGTTATTCTATTCAGTCTGCCACAGGGCCAACAAGGCAGGGTTGGCACATGGAAAACACGGATAACTAACTATGTAGATGTAAGTAAAGGCGACAGCTATCAGGTTGAACAAGCAAAAATTGCGATTGCAACAGGAGGAATTGTTGGCAAAATGCCTGGAAACAGCACACAACGTAATTTTCTTCCTCATCCGTATTCGGATTTTATTTTTGCAATTATTATTGAAGAGTACGGCCTGATAGGCGGTGTAATAATTGTTCTTCTGTATTTGATTCTGCTATTCAGGGCCGTTAAAATTGTTACAAAAGCCCCCGGAACATTTGGGTCGTTCCTTGTTATCGGAGTGGCATTTAGTTTAGTATTTCAAGCGATGATAAATATGGGTGTTGCCGTTGATTTATTACCAACAACAGGTCAACCTCTTCCTTTAGTAAGTATGGGTGGTACATCAATTTGGTTTACCAGCTTAGCCATTGGAATTATTTTGAGTGTTAGTAAAGAAATTGACAAAAAAGAAACTGATGCACCTAACCTTAATATAGCTAATGTGAATGAATAGGAAGCTGAAAATATTAATTAGTGGCGGCGGAACCGGAGGTCATATATTTCCGGCAATCGCAATAGCAAATGCTATTAAAGAAAAACAGCCGGATGTTGAAATCCAATTCGTTGGTGCTTTAGGCAGAATGGAAATGGAAAAAGTTCCATTAGCCGGATTTCCAATTACCGGACTATGGATTAGTGGATTTCAGCGAAAGCTAACAATTAGAAACCTGTCTTTTCCCGCAAAGGTATTATCGAGTATCATCAAGGCGAATAGAATTATAACAATGTTCAAACCCGATATCGTTATAGGAACCGGGGGGTATGCAAGCGGCCCTCTTCTTTATGTTGCCTCGAAGAAAAAAATACCCACACTAATTCATGAGCAAAATGCTTTTCCCGGCGTTACCAATAAGTTACTGGCTAAAAGTGTAACTAAAGTATGTGTGTCGTATCCTGAAATGGAAAAATATTTTCCCAAGGAAAAGATTGTTATTACCGGAAACCCCATCCGTAAGGAAATTCAAAATCTAACTCCAACAAAAAAAGAGAGTCTTGAATTTTTCAATTTGAAACAGAACAAAAAAACGCTGTTAATAATTGGAGGAAGCCAGGGGGCACAACAAATTAATATTGCTATAGCTGAAAATATAAAGAAACTTCTTGAACTTGGACTTCAAATAATATGGCAAACAGGTAGCAGTACTCATGAACTAGCAAAGGAATCGGCTGGAGAAAATAAAGATATTGCTATTTATGAATTTATTCAAAAGATGGATATGGCATATACGGCATCAGACTTTATAATATCGAGAGCCGGGGCAATTGCTATTGCAGAAATTATTTCGGCTAAAAAGCCTGCAATATATATACCTCTGCCATCAGCAGCCGAGGATCATCAAACAAAAAATGCGATGTCGCTTGTTGATGGAGAGGCTGGTTTAATTGTTAATGAAACTGAAGCTCTTGAAAAATTGCCTCAAGTTGTTAAAACTCTTGTTGAAGATCATGCGCTTCAGGAATCTATAATTGCTAATCTCGTATCTTATAGCTATCCAAATGCAGCAGCCGATATTGCTAATGAAGTATTAAAACTGACCATAAAAGAAAAATGATTGTACGTAACGATATAATATATTTCCTTGGAATAGGTGGCATAGGCATGAGTGCCCTTGCGCGTTGGTGCAATAATTTAGGGGCGCAAATTTATGGTTATGATCTTCAACCAAGCAAACTAACCGATGAACTTATAAAGGAAGGAATGATCATTCATTTTGAACCCGATATTAGTGAAATTCCTGATAATGTTAGTTTAGTAGTTTACACACCAGCTATACCTAAAGATAACATTGAGCTAAACTACGTCATAAGAAAAGGAACCCCAATCATAAAAAGAGCTGAGCTTATTGGAAAAATTACCAGGGATTATAATACAATTGCCATCGCCGGAACACATGGCAAAACAAGTATCTCGGCTTTAACAGCTCATTTATTAAAAAACGCAGGAATTAATATCGCAGCGTTTGTTGGGGGTGTATGTAGAAACTACAACTCAAATTTAATTCTTTCTGAATCTACTGATTACCTAATTATTGAGGCAGATGAATACGACAGATCCCTACTTCAAATTGACCCTAATATTGCAGTAATTTCGTCAACCGATGAAGATCATTTGGATATATATGACGATCATGCGGATATAAAATCAACTTTTATCGAATTTGCAAAAAAGCTTAGGCCTGACGGAATCTTAATATATAATTCCAAACTGGATGCATTTAATGAAATAGCTTGCAAAAAACTTACATATGATGCCGAAAAAACCGCATCAACCCATGCATCTAATATTCGTATTGAAAATGGGAAATTTGTAATCGACATTGTTACACAAGATGGAAAGATATTTGATGTTGTAATGCAAGTTCCCGGGATTCACAATATCGAAAATACTTTAGCTGCAGTTTCAATAGCTATCGAAGTCGGGCTTACTCTTGATGAAATAAAAAAAGGAATAGAGTCGTTTGCAGGTGTAGAACGTAGAATGGATTATCGGATTAATAACGAAGACATAATCTAC
>JABMPH010000207.1 GCA_013203805.1 Bacteroidota bacterium
ATATTTATCAGCCGCTTTAAGTACTGACACGAAATCTTCCTGATTTAATTTTTCGCCATTCGCATCATAATCAAATCGTTTAGTGATATATGCCGGAGTTCCATTGGCAAAGCTCATAAATGCACATTCGGCTATTTTGATACGAAACAGTTGTTTTGCTATTTGCATGGTTAAGTGTTCATTTGCGGGTGATTGGTCGGGCAAATTAAACCTGGACAACATTGGTTTTATAATATACTTAGATATTTCATTTATATCCATTTTTGGAATTAACTCGATTCCTCTGGGTTTCCCAATAAATCCTTTTCGTTGAACTCCTGAGATACTAAATCCCAACGGCTGACCATCAATTCTTTTTGAAATATCTTCCCAATTGAATTTGAGTTGAGGACTGACCTTAGAGCGGTTAAATAAAACTTTCTCACAGGATGAACAAAATCCTTTTATATTATCCTTGAGACATCCGTTACACTGTGCCATGTTCTATGTTTTTTACTGTTATCGCTCCGATTGTATCATATTGACAGGTTAATGCCAATAGGCTCCAATCATCACTAGGGTCAATACTTAATGCTTTACAAATTTGTTCCCGATTCTCTCCCTCGCTAAGAATGGATTTGAAATAGTGAAATAATTCTTTGGAGTGATAAGCTTTTTGTGTCTTCGGCATATTAACCGAAATTGGTCGCGTGGTAACATCTTCAATAAAAACATCATCATACTCAAAATGATAACCATCATCATCAACCCAGAGTTCGCCTGCCTTAATATTTCCTTTATAGATGACTTCTAATTTATTCCCTATTTTCATATTCTACTATTTGTGCTTTTTTACTTCCACTTTAATTTCCAGATTGAGATATTCAAATATATTTTGTAATGCCTCAAATGTCGGATTTCCAATACCTCTTTCGATTTCAGAAATGGTAGTCTTAGACATACTTGCAAGTTCGGCTAAGTCCCTAATGGTTAGACCCAATACTTTCCTTCTATGATTTATTAGTTTTCCTAATTCTTCTTTTTCCATAACTCTATACCGTTATATTGGTAATATTCTATCAAAGATACTCATTTTATTCAAATATGTTAATTATACATCAGTATAATGGTACAAATTCAACAAAAACAGTTAAATCCAGCATAAATGTTGAATATATACCAATATATTGGTACGTGCGTGTTGAGATATTGGAAAATCGTGAAAATTGCGAGAATTGTACCAATATAATGGCTCTGGTGTTATTGTCATCACTTCATGTCAGTTATCAATCTTAATCGACATGGCTCGTAACATTTGACTGAAATGGCATATATGCAGGATCATTTTCGATAAAATCATATAGGTCAACTACCTTGTAAAAGTCTTCCAATAGGTTCGATATTTCAATGTTCCCCTCTCGGGGGAAAGACTATATTTATAATGATTGACATAATTCTGAATACAGAATTATTGCTTTTTATTAAGTGCATTACCATTATGTACATTTCCTCAGGCTTTTGTGTACGTTGAATTTTCCCATTTATTCTGTCCTTTCCATTTATTCCCCTCTGCTTTAGCTTTATCTCAAAAACAAAGCTATGGCAACAACTATTCGCAGAAATCTCGCACTCCGGGAATACGACATCAAAGAAACTCCCGAAGGGAACCAGGTTGTATTCTCTGTTAAGTTTATTAAAAATGATGGTGAACTCGTGTTTGTTCCCGCTGCCGTAGCTTGTGGCTTAACAGCTAACATGACCAAAAACCGACTTCGTGGTGTAATGCCTGTTGATAGTTTGGGAAACAGGACCGGGCATCCTTACCCGGTTTCAATAGATGCAATGGTGGAATGGAACGGATTAAAAATAATCCTGTAATGGCAGAAGTACAATTCAACAAACAAGGTGTGCCTCTAATGGGATATGGAACTCGTGGTGCTTTTATCAGCACAACAGGAACACCAACAGTTAAACCTAAAACAGCTGAACCCAAAGATCCGGAAAGAGATAAAACAACCATCGATGGGATTGATATCTCTGATTGGGGAACCGGAAATAACTTTCCTGCAAAAGCCGATGAGATTATCAATAAAGTAGGGGTGCTGAATTCAGGACTGAAATTCATTCGGAACTTTACCATCGGTCAAGGTATTTTTCCGGTTAAAGTTATCGGCTACGATAGCGATGGAAACGAAAAACTGGAAATGGTAACAGATTCAGCAATAACCAACTTTGCCAAAAGCAGGATGGTGCGCCGGTACATGGAAAAAGCAGTGCGCGATTATATGAAATTCGGTGTTGCTTTTACTCAACTCATTCCTAACGTGGATGGTTCAAAAATGGTTGGATTAAATACAATCAATGCCAAATACGCCAGGCTTAATATGGCAAATAATCTTGGTACAATTACCAAATGTATTACCTCGGGTAAGTGGCCGGATACCCCGACAAAAGAATTCTATAACGTTTACGATGTTTTAGATGATTATGATCCATCGGCTGACCTGCAACGAAGGAAATTTGCCAATGCCATCAAAAACAAAAGTTTTGTATTTACCATCAAAGACAGTTGGAGCAACAACGAATATTACAGTGCACCCGTTTGGTACAGTGCGTACCTTTCCGGTTGGGTAGATATTGCACTATCCGTTCCTTTGTTTTTAAAACAAGCTTATCAGAATCAAATTACATGGAAATGGCACGTTCAAATTCCGTATGCTTTTTGGGATAAGAAATTTCCTGCAGCTGATTATAAGTCAACAGAGTTGCGAAAAGCTGCAATCAATGATTACATGGACTCAATTGAAGATAATTTGTGTGGTATAGCGAATGCCAATAAACCTATTTTTACCATGTTTGAAATCAATCCCAACAACGGAAAAACAGAGGAACAATGGATTATTGAACCTTTGGCAAATAAACTCGATAATCAACAGAATCTCGTTACCAGCGCAGCTGCCAATTCCGAAAT
>JABMPH010000208.1 GCA_013203805.1 Bacteroidota bacterium
GTATAAAGATGCTGTTATGTAATATAGTATGGGGAATTCACCGATCGCTTTTCCATCAATGCTATTTTGACTTAGTACCTGAGGTTCAAAAAATATCAAGCCATTATTATAATAAGATTGGACAAACGACAGACAATCGGTTTGTCGCATGAAATGAATCGCTTGTGGCCTGTAAAACAGTATGTTGTGATAATCCAGGAAGAAGAAGACAACTAATATTGAAATAGCAAACATTAAATCAGGAAGAATGTGTTTGATTATTTTCACTATTTTAATTAATGATTATCTATTGAAATTTAATAAGTAGGTGTAGTATTAAATATAAGTTGAAAATCAATCAAATGTCAGTTCTTTTATTTGAGCAAGGGCTGGGGATTCATGAATATTATCAGGCTCCTCTTTTCGGCAGCTACCATCGCCAGGTGCTCCCTCACATGAGCAACCAAGTTTTTTGCCAGTTTCGGGATCAACTGATGAGCATTGTTTTTTAAATTCGCCGCCTTTTTTGAAAAACATTTTTACCGCGATAGCAGCAATTGCTATTGCTAGAATGATTATAGTGAGGAATAGTAATTTTAAGTACATTTCTTTTTTATTTTGAATGGCAAAAATAAATAAAACAAATAAGGAAGCGTAGTGTTTTTTAAGATTAAGAGCTTATTTTTAAGGCATAACAAATAATAGCGGTGGCAACCGAAGCATTAAGCGACTCAGGCCTGCTTGAGTTACTACTATTGAGCAAGGGTATGGTAATTTTATTATCCACAGTTGGTAATAGCTCCTTCGAAATACCATGTGCTTCACTTCCTATTAATATAATACCTTTTTTCTGTGGTCCTATTTCATTCAAAGGTTGGCCATCAAGTAATGCTCCAAAAACAGGTATACCATCAGGGCGAGATTTTAGTAACTCTTCAAGATTCACATAAGCAATATTAACGCGTGCCAGTGACCCCATAGTAGCCTGGACTACCTTTGGGTTGAAAGCGTCAACAGTATCTCTTGAACAGAAAATATTATTGATTCCAAACCAATCGGCTGTTCTAATAATTGTGCCCAGATTTCCCGGGTCACTAATGTTATCCAGAGCAATGCATAAATTTTCAGAATCTATGCTCTTTAGTAATTTGGTTTTGGGCAATTCAAATATCGCAAGTACATCCGAAGGGGTTGATAATGCACTTACTTTCTTAATTTCTTTTTTAGAAATAATAGTTGCACTAACACCAGTCCTATTAATATTATGCTTATCAACCCATTCTTGAGTAGCAAAAAGTTCAACTAACGGAATATTGCTTGTAAGAAAATCTTGAGTACCCTTAGTGCCTTCAACAAAGAACATATTATTCAGTTGTCGATATTTCTTCAGCTTAAGCTGATTTATAAGCTTGATCTTTGACTTGCTAAGCATCTTTACTGAATAATTTTTCCAAATATGATAAATTAGTTCCGTATAACTTTTGAAAACTTATACTTTTTTTAAAACTAAAAAACCCCAACGCAAAGCGAAGGGGTTTCAAATGTACTTTATTTTATAATAGGATATTATTCTCCTACAACATCAAGGCCAATTTCAACTTTAATTTCCTTGTACAACTTAATTGTTGCTGAATATTTTCCTACTTCTTTAATATGTTCTTCGTCGAAATAAATTCTCTTACGATCAATATCAAGATCCTTTGCTTCTTTTATCGCATTGGCAACCATAATTGAATTAACTGATCCAAAAATTTTGCCAGAAGTACCAGCTTTTACGCCAATAGTTAATTCAAGATCTTTTAGTAAATCAGCAATAGCTTCAGCTTCCTTAACAATCTTGTCTTCTTTATACGCTTGCTGTTTTTTTAGTTCAGCTAGTGCTTTTTTCTTTGAGTCGTTAGCAATAGTTGCAAGACCCTTTGGGATTAGATAATTTCTACCAAACCCATCTTTAACGGTAATAAGATCGTTTTTATAACCTACTCCGTTTATATCTTCTTTTAAAATTACTTCCATTTTCTTTCCCTCCTTTATTTTAGTAAATCAGCAACATAAGGCATTAACGAAAGATGGCGAGCTCTTTTTACTGCTTGCGCAACTTTTTTCTGATATTTAGTTGATGTTCCGGTTAGACGACGAGGTAATAATTTACCTTGCTCGTTTACAAATTTAAGTAGGAAATCAGGGTCTTTATAGTCGATATATTTAATGCGACTTTTTTTGAAACGGCAGTATTTTTTCTTTTTAGTATCTACTGCTATGGGTGTCAAATATTTTATGTCTGAATTAGGTTGTGCCATAGTTCTTTTATTTAAAATTTAGAAATGTGATTAAGCTTCTTTTTCTTGTTTTGCTTTTTCCTTTTTGAGTCTGCGTTTTTTCTCGTTATAAGTAATAGCATGCTTATCGAGTTTAACGGTAAGGAAACGTAAAACGCGCTCATCACGTTTTAGTTGAAGCTCTAAATTGGCAATTAACTGTCCGTCATTTTTAAATTCAAACAAATTGTAAAATCCAGTTGTTTTTTTCTGGATTGGGTAAACAAGTTTACGTAAACCCCAATCTTCACGATGTACTATTTCTGCACCATTTGAAGTAAGGAATTCCTCATACTTTTTTACCGCTTCCTTCATCTGTTCATCAGACAAAACGGGAGTTAAAATGAAAACGGTTTCGTACTGGTTCATAATAATTTAAATTAGTTATAATATTTAATTTTCTACCCAAAAACGGGAGCGCAAAAATACAAATATATTTTGTAGTTGCAACATCCTGGTAAAGAAAATTTTAGAATATGCTCTTGAATTTTTGCGCAAACTTTAAGGTGTAGATAAACAGGTGTTTACGGAAAGAAGGTTTGTCGAGTATTTAAGATCGTTTCGCAAATAAATTCTGCAGCTTTTCCATCACCAAATAGTTTAGGGAATTTTTGCTCAGTTTTATTTTTTAATTTATTATATGACTGGGTAATTATTTCTTTATCGGCATTTGCAATTATTGCTGCTCCCACATCTACAATTTCAACCCATTCAGTTTCTGATCGAAGTATTATGCATGGCTTGTTAAAATAGTAAGCTTCTTTTTGAACGCCCCCCGAGTCTGTCATTACAAGCTTGCAATTACTTTCTAAGGCAATCATGTCTAGAAATGAAACTGGAGGTATCAACTTAATTTGGGGATTTGATTTTATCGACTTTAGCAATTCAGCATCCAGATTTGATTCAAGTAACTTACTAGTACGAGGATGTAATGGGATTACAACTGAAATGTTTTCTTGGGATGCAATTTCAACCAATGAACTAAATATTGCATTTAACCGCACAGGATCATCAGTATTATTATCACGATGAATAGTACTTAGAATGAAATTATCTTTTTCCAGTTTATTATCCTTGATAATTGTGCTGCTGTTATCAGAGATAGATTTGAAATACAGGCTATTATCATACATTATATCTCCACAATGAAAAATACCTGGATTATCTGCACTATAAGGAAGTTTGTTAGTCTGGCTAAAACCTTCTTTTATTAAGTTGTTTAGTCCGGTTGCTGTGGGGGAGAAGAGAAGAGTTGATGAATGATCGCACATTATCCGATTAATTTCTTCGGGCATTGATTTATTAAATGAGCGTAACCCTGCTTCAATATGTACTATGGGAATATGAATTTTAGATGCTGCAATTGCTCCGGCTAAAGTTGAGTTTGTGTCACCGTAGAGTATAAGATAATCGGGTTTGTTTTCGATTAGTATAGTTTCAATCCCTATTATCATTTCAGAAGTTTGTTTGGCATGTCCACCACTTCCAACATTAAGATTGTAGTTAGGTTGCGGAATTCCAAGTTCATCAATAAATACCTGCGACATATTTTCGTCGTAATGTTGACCGGTATGTACTATTATCTCTTGTATTTTATCGGAAAAATGATTTTTAATTGCCCGGCTTAAGGCTGCGGCTTTTATAATTTGAGGTCGTGCGCCTATTATTGTAACTATTTTTATCATTTTGTTTTGGAAATTGGATAATTAGTCATTTGATAATTGGTTCATAGATATTATTAATATTGATAAATATTGTTTGAGAATTATAGTTATAGTCATTTTTAAGATTTAATATTTATTCTTTTTTAGCTATACAAGAAATAAAATATGGTCCTGGTCCTGGTTTGTAACCAAAAAACAAACTGTCTGCGGTAACTCGTAAACTTGATTTAGCTAAATTTATTCTGATATCAGATGTGTGACTTTCTATTATTGTATCATCAAAGTGATATATAGTGGATACTTTTATGCCAGAATAATTACCAACTACGTTGTTCCGTTCATCATAATTCTCCTTTTTACATGATATCAGGATCGTTAAAATTATTACTATATATACAATTATCTTTCTCAAAATATTACCAATTTATCTCAAAAATACTGAATAAATATTTATCGTTTTTTGACAACCATCACCAATCACCGTTCACTATATCAGCGATTCGTCTGCGAAACTAAAATAATTATCGCTACCAACAATTATGTGGTCAAGAACATTTATCTCTAAAGTTTTACCTGCTTTTGAAATTGTTTTAGTGAGCTGAATATCATTATCGCTAGGTTTCAGATTATTTGAAGGATGGTTGTGAGCCAATATTATTGATGAACTATTATTTTCAAGAGCTAACTTGAAGATTTTTTTTGGATCGGCAATTGTCCCGGATAATCCTCCTTCACTGATATTTATTTTTTTAATTATTTGATTGGCTCTGTCAAGTAACAAAATCCAAAATTCCTCGTGGTTCTTATCGCTTAACTCAGCATAGATAACATCAAAAACATCTTTACTTGATTTTATTTTCTTGGATTTCTGAATTACATCATCTGCACGTCTTCTTCTCCCAATTTCAAGTGCTGCAATAATAGATATCGCCTTAGCAGGTCCAATTCCATTAAACTTACAAAGCTCAACAACACCAAGTTTTGATAATTCAGCTAGATTATTATTAACTGAACTAAGAATGCGTTTAGAAAGTTCCACAGCCGATTCTTCTCTATTACCAATTCCAATTAAAATAGCAATTAATTCGGCCTTACTTAGCTGGCCTTTGCCTTTAATTAGTAATTTCTCGCGAGGTCTGTCGTCCTCAGCCCATTGGCTTATGGGTAATTTTTCTTTCATGCAATTGGGTTTTATGATATAAAAGTAAACAAAAAAAGCCCCGATACTATTGTATCAGGGCTACTTAATTTATTTTTAAGCAATTACCTAGGCTAAGCCGTTGGCAAACTTTGTAATTCTTGACTTGATATTACCAGCTTTGTTTTTGTGGATAACTCCCTTTTTTGAAAGCCTGTCAATCATTTCGTACATCCTTGGTAAAGAGTCTGCAGCTTCTTTTTTGTCAGATAATAATCTGAATTTTCTAACAGCGTTACGCATTGTTTTTGCATAATAACGATTATGTAGCGTTTTTACTTCTGTTTGTCTGATTCTCTTGATTGCTGATTGATGATTAGCCATATTTCTATTGCGTTTACATTGTTATTTTCGGGCTGCAAAAATAGATAAATATTTAATATAAAAAAACAAAAGTCTTTTTTTTGTTAATTTATTAATTTTCCGAGCAGCGTTGGTTCGTCTTTTTCGATTAGTTTGTATATATGTACATTGTAGAAAGTATTTGTTTTCAAATCGGTTTCTTCAATTATCACTGGTAAATAATGTTCTCCAAATCCTCTGGCATATCCATTTTCAAGAATTTTTTGAACAAGAACCCTTTGATGTTTTCCGATAAACTTATTGCGATGTTCTAATCTGGTTTCTTCTGAAATCTTTCTGATTATTTCGCCTCTACGATTTTTTTCCTTTTCATCCACATGATCAGGAAGTCTTTCGGCTCGCGTTCCTTTTCGTACTGAATATTTGAATGTATGAATATGGCCGAAACCAATTGACTTAGCCATCTCTACTGTTTCCTGAAACAGTTGATCAGTCTCGCCCGGAAAACCAACAATAATATCTGTAGTTAAGCTGAAACCAGGATAAAGTTCCTCAAGTTTATCAGCCATTTCCTTAAATAGTTTGGCTGTATACATTCGCCTCATCTTCAGAAGGATTTCTTCTGAACCACTTTGTAAACAGATATGCATATGAGGAGCAAGTTTTGGATGTTTAAAAAGTCGGAAAAAGCTATCTGTATAGCCATCGGGTTCAATGGATGAAATGCGAATTCTAAAATCTCCCGGAATCTCAAGCATTTGCTCTACCAGCGATTCAAAGTCAGTACCGTCATTACTATATCGACCAATATTTACTCCTGTTATAATGATTTCTTTGTATCCAAACTCAACAACTTTACGAATGTTGTTAAGAACGTCTTTAACGGGTCTACTTGTTGCTCTACCTCTTACTTTAGGAATTATACAAAATGTGCAGAAATTATCGCAGCCATCCTGGATTTTTATAAAACTCCGGGTATGAAAAGTTTCTTCCGCTGGTTCATAATTAAATAAATCCTTTTGAAAGTCTTCATCACTAACACTCTTTCCATTAAAATGAGCCTCCGCTATTGAAAGCACTGATGTTTTGTGATCATTATCAACCACATAATCGATGTTCTCATTTTTTTCGAGTTGTTCTTTATAGTTAGTAGCCATACAGCCTGTTACTATGGTAATTCCATCTTCTTTTTTACGACCAGCCTGATTTATAACTCTTCGCGATTTCTGATCGCTCATGCTGGTAACAGTACAAGTATTTATAACATAAACATCTGCCTTTTCCGAAAAATCAACTATTTGATAGTCTTTTTTTGCAAATTCGGATGCCAGAGAATCCGTTTCAAATAGATTAAGACGGCATCCAAGAGTTTTAAAAGCTATTTTTTTAGTCATAATTTAGTGTTGAATATTGATAAAAGTCAAATTATAGAAGGATGACTTTCAAATAGTAAAGTTTATAGACAATGTTATTTTTTATTAGAATTATTTTTGAGAACTCGATTTTGTTTCTCGGCTGCTGAGTCTTTTTGTTTGCCGAAAGCAAGTCCGAAAATCATACCAAAAATTAACCCATATGTCATTCCATTGTCTATCTCCATTGAGTTTCCAACTGATAACCCAAGTGCAACTCCAAATGTTAACCCAATTGCCAATCCCAATTGAGTATAATACCCCTCAGGGATTAATGAGAATTTATCTTTTAGATACTTGGTAAATGCAGTTAGTATTTTTCTTATGTATTTCTTTCTAATACTGGTATTTGCATCCAATTTTAGCTTGTTGAGTTCTTCTTCAATTGATTGTAATTCGGTCTCATTCAGATCTCTTTTTTCTAACTCAACTATAATATTAAGAAACTTCTCATAGAGCTTTATTTCTGATTTTTTATCTGTCTCTTCTATTAACGAATGCAAAAACTTTGATGCTTCAACTAATCTCATAAATCTAAAATTACTTACAATATTGTAGTCTCAATTACACTTTTATTAATTAATCATTATGTTGATCAACCAGCACACCTTCAATAGATAGTGATGCAGCTGATGTAATGTTTATATCAACATAATCACCTATTAGATTATTGTTATCGGAAGCAAATCTAGCTACAATCCTACCTTCGGTATAAGCTGATAAATATCCCTGCTTTCTATCATTACCTCTTACTAACACTTTTAGCGTTTGGCCGATTAGATTTTTATTGTATGCGGCGGTGTATTTTGTCATCTCGGATGTTAGGATATGATATCTTTCCTTCTTTTCATCTTTCTGTATATCATCAGCCCATCTTGAGCTTGTGGCTCCGGGACGTGGTGAATATTGAGCAATGTAAGCCATGTTATATTTAAATTCTTCCATTATCTTACGCGTGTTCTCAAACTCTTCCTCTGTCTCTCCGGTAAATCCAACAATAATATCAGTAAAGAGAGTTGCTTGTGGGATAAGTCTTCTAATGGTGCTAACTATTTCACGATATTTTAGCATAGAGTGATTACGGTTCATCCGGATAAGAACCTTGTCGTCGCCTGATTGCACAGGAAGATGGATTTGCTTGGCTAAACAATCATATTTTGCTACCATCTCGATTACTTCATCCGACATATCTCTGGGATGCGGTGATGTAAAATACACCCAAAAATCTTTTCCAGATTGATTACCATATTCACCAATTTCTTGAAGTAACTCAGCAAAACTTATCTCATTTCCTTTTTTGTCAAGCCCATATGAATTGACGTTTTGACCAAGTATGGTGATTGATTTTACTCCCTTTTCCACAAGGTTTTTAAGTTCGGCCATTATCTCTGATGACGGGCGTGAAACCTCACGTCCACGAGTGTAAGGTACGGCACAATAGGTACAGAACTTATCACATCCATTTTGGATTGGAATATATGCTTCAACACCAGAGCCATATTTCGGTTCAATATGCCAAAAATCCTCTATACCAACCTCAGGTTTCTTGAGTGCTGTATTCTTGTTAGAAGGTGTTTGAACAGGATTAAGCTTAAAAACAGCAGGATTAGGAGTGCTAGTTTCTTTAGTTTCTACATTGTTTAATTCGGGATAGATACCTTGCATTCCGGCAGGAGTAACAATCCCGTATTGGCCAATCATTTCATGTAATTCAGGAAGCTGACTCATGGTAAATACCATGTCGAAAAGTTTCAAAAATTTTTCTTTGTCGGAAGGTAGTACACATCCCGAAACAAATGTTAGTAGGCTTTTCTTATTTTTCCATTTATTCCAGATATTCACCATGTTATATACCTTGTCGATTCCTTTTTGGCGAACCGAACAGGCAATAACTCCAATTATATTTGCTTCTTCAGGCTTATCTGTTTGAACAAACCCTATATCTTCGAGTACTTTTTGAACACGCTCTCCATCGCTAATATTCATTTGGCACCCTAGCTGTACAATATGATATTTCATCTACTTGTTTTTTTGAAAAAGCAATATCAAAAATATACTTCGGCATGAAGCTGACTGCCAGGAATCCCCTTTTTTTCGAGCAGATCCATTGCTTCTTTGATCATTTTGAAATTGCCACAAAAATAACAAATTGTATCTTTGTCGAATGTGTTATTACTGATGTAATCCGTAACCCTTCCGCTAAATTCACAATCAATATCTCGTGATGCACATCTAATATATCTATCTGGATGGTAGGAATTTTTCCCGTATGCCTCATCACATGTTCTAATTCCGTGCAATATTTTATAGTCAAGATTGGGGTTGGTTCGTACCATACTGTGGAAAGGAGCAATTCCGGTTCCACTTGCAATGAACAAGAAACTACCTGTCTCAATTTTGTCCTTATTCAGCCCAAAGAAACCCAGTGGACCTTCAACATTTAACAAGTCGCCAGGAACTAGGTTTTTAAGATGTTTGGAAACAGATCCATCACTTACTTCCTTTATAAGTACTTCCAGATACTCATCATCAACACCACTATAAATGGAATATTCGCGTTGATCAGTATCGTTGGCTTTTCCGAGAAGTATGTGTTGTCCTGCATCAAATTTCATGTCATTTTTCTCAATTCTGAGAATATATGTAGATTCGGTTAGGTTTTCTATATTTATAAGTTTGTGTAATCCGGTTGTTTGCATGCTATTATGTTGGTTAATTAGTAATTATATAATTGCCAATTTGTAAGTGTTATCAATAATCAATATTGATAGGGGCGGCAAAAGTATATAAATTTTACTAATTATGAATAAGGAGTTTTTTGAATACTAACTCGTTTGGATTATTAAAGCAAAGGCAATATTTGAAACAACTATCTAAAATTCAAGCTCTAGTTGAGGAGGATCCTTTTTATCAATAATTGGAGGTTTCTTTTCTTCTTTCTTCTTTTCAGTAACAATAGGTTTGTTTACTATTGGCTCATCTTCAATTACTTCTGAATCTATGATAGTAACATCCTCTATATCTGTGAATTCATCTTCAACCTCAACTTTCTCATCTATTTCCTCTTCCTTAACTGGAGCGGTGTAGGGTAATGGATCGATTAGTTTTAATTTACGGAGCTCATGAACAGAAAGCCGTTTACCCTTAGCTTTATAGCTTTTTACAGAAATAAAATCAGCAAGGGGAATTACTTCTACTTCAGTTTGGCTACTTCCACTCTTTTTTATTTCAAATTGTAGTCTTGGAAGATGATCAAACGAATATGTAATTAGTTTCGACCCTTTTTCTTCACCAATAAAATTAATAAGTTTATTTAGAGGTGTATTATCGGCTATTTGAAATCTTTTTACATAATACAGTTTCTGTTCTCCGTCATAATATACGGCTGTAATTATATTATCGGGATCAAACAATGCGACTTTAATCATATTATCTTCAAAATGCGTCGATAGATCATACCCGGTCAGTTTCAAGTCTCCTGTATCCATAATGCTAATAATTCTATCATCACCTTTAAAAGCGCCAATAAATAAACCTCTTTCATCAGAGTTCAGCCTACGAACAGTATCATCATACCAGATATTTCTGGCACCCAGGGTTGATATCCCCTCTTCCCTTTGCACAATATTTTTTATGGAATGCTTAGTAATAATATTTCCCCTCGAACTTCTTCCCTTGATTGCAATTTCGCTAAAATCAAAGTCAAAATTAAGTTTCTTCAATTTAGGTTTAGCCCTTAAATTTATCTTTATTACTTCGGCTTCACCATTTGGGTTTGCGGTGAAATAAATCACCTTCGAATCTTCGGTACCTATGGTTAAATCATATTCTTTATCGCGTGTTACACCTACAACAGCAAAACGTTTTACGTAACAGTTTCCACGTTTTCCATTTTGATAAATCATGTTGTAGATGGTACGATCGTCACTCTTTTTAAATATATCAACATGTATAACACCTTTGCCTACAAATACTTTAGGAGCAACCTTTATTACTATCATCGTTCCGTCTGATTTAAAAACTATTGCATCATCAATGTCGGAGCATTCGGTAACATATTCATTTTTTTTAAGGGCTGTACCTATAAATCCTTCTTCCCTGTCAATATATAATTTTGAGTTAGCAACTGCAACATTAGATGCGTTGATTGTGTCGAAATTCCGTATTTCAGTTTTACGTTCTTTACCCTTGCCGTGTTTCTTTTTAATCTGCCGGAAGTAGTTTATAGCATAATCAATTAAATGTGCCAGGTGATTGTTTACTTCACTCATTTCTTCTTCAACGGCTTTTATCTGATCATCAGCTTTAAATGCATTGAATTTCGAAATTCGTTTAATCTTTATTTCAGTAAGCCTAA
>JABMPH010000209.1 GCA_013203805.1 Bacteroidota bacterium
CTTTTAATCTTTAAAAAATTGCATAATGTATCCTAGAATTAGCGACTTTATTAATGATGTTTTTGGAACAAATATCAATCTTCCAATCCAAAGTTATGGATTCTTTTTGGCGATGGCATTTTTTGTTGCCGCTTTGTTATTAAGGCATGAGTTTGATAGGAAAGAAAAGGAGGGCTTAATAGGATCAACAAAAAAAAGAACCCTTATTGGAAAGTCTGCTTCAATAAGTGAACTAATTATCACATTTATTATTAGCCTATTAGTTGGTTTCAAATTAAGTGGAATAATTGTACATTACGATTTAATGTTACATAATCCTCAGGGCTATATTTTCTCCTCCGAAGGATTTTGGATTGGAGGTATAATTATAGCTATCTTGATTACATATTTTCAATATTACTCAAAAAACAAACAAAAGCTAGAAGAACCAAGGTGGAAAGAAGTTATAGTACCTGCCAAAGATCAAATGTGGTCAATTGTTTTTATTGCAGTTATTTTTGGAATTGTTGGAGCTAAAATTTTCCATCAACTTGAAAATATGGATGATTTTTTGCGGGATCCGATTAGTTCGATGCTTTCCTTTAGTGGGCTAACATTTTATGGTGGATTTATTGTTGCAGCATTTGCTGTGGGCATATATGGAGAAAAGAATAGTATCCCATGGCGTCATATGGCAGATTGTGTTGCTCCCCCACTTATTATTGCTTATGGGATAGGCAGAATTGGGTGCCAGGTTGCAGGTGATGGGGATTGGGGCATTGGAAACCTCTTGCCACAACCTGAGTGGTTATCATTTTTACCCCATTGGACATGGTCTTACAATTATCCACATAATATATTAAATCAAGGTGTTCCAATAGATGGGTGCTTAGGATCACATTGCTATCAACTGTTTCAACCAGTATTCCCTACACCCATTTACGAAACATCAATGGCTCTGGTAATATTTGGTATACTTTGGAGTATAAGAAAAAAGCTCGTTGTACCAGGTGCTCTTTTTGCCATATACCTAATGTTCAATGGTCTTGAGAGATTTCTGATTGAAAAAATCAGAGTAAACAACGTTTTTGAATTTATTGGATTAAAAGTTACCCAAGCCGAAATAATTTCCACAATACTTTTTATCGTTGGATTAGTTTTTTTAATAGTATTTACCATAAATTTCAGAAAAAAAACAAATTAATCATTCAATCATTAAAAAATGAACCTCGAAATAATCACCAAACAAGTTGTAGTTCTTAGTAAAGAGGTGGGCCAATTTATTAAACAGGAAGTAAGTAAGTTGACCAATTCAGATATTGAAGAGAAGGGAATTCATAATCTGGTTACTTATGTTGATAAACAGTCGGAAAAAATAATAGTTAAAGAACTCCATAAGTTACTACCCGAAGCTGGTTTTATTGCTGAAGAAGACGATAGTTTACAAAAAGCGGGTAGATTTAATTGGGTTATTGATCCACTTGATGGCACAACAAATTTCATTCATGGATTACCTCCATTTGCTGTTTCGATTGGTTTATTGGATAATGATGAAGTTATTATTGGAGTTATTTATGAAATAAACCTCAACGAATGTTTTTATGCATGGAAAAATGGTCCCGCATTAATGAATGGGAATGTTATTCAAGTTTCCAAAACAAAAGATCTCAATTCTTCATTAATTGCAACTGGTTTTCCATATTATGATTATTCAAAACTTCCTCAATATATGGAACTATTAAGCGATTTAATGCAATCATCCAGAGGAATTAGAAGATTAGGTTCAGCAGCAGTTGATTTAGCATATGTTGCTTGTGGGCGGTTCGATTTATTCTATGAGTATGGCCTTCAATCGTGGGATGTGGCTGCAGGAGTATTAATAGTAAAACAAGCGGGAGGTATGGTTACTGATTTTAATGGAAATAGCAATTTTATTTTTGGAAAAGAAATTATTGCAACCAATAAACTAGTTCACAATGAGTTCAACTTAAAAATTAACCATTTTTTTGGATCAACAATTAATCCATAATTCATTAAATATTTCGTATACTTGTAGGTTAAAACAAATTTTATAATGGATAACTCAAAGCATCACGATATTGATAAGGACAGTCCCTCAAGGAGCATATTAAAAGCCATAAGCTGGCGGCTAATTGCATCAGGATCAACCTTTATTATCAGCTTTACCATATTCACTCAAACAACAGAAACAGCTTTTAAAGAAATTATTGGAGCAGTTTCATTAATAACAGCCGTTGACATAGTAGCAAAACTTATTCTCTATTATTTTCATGAAAGAATGTGGACAAACATTGTTTGGGGTAAATACTGGCGTAGGCAAGCTGCAAGACGACGAGTTAAGCGAATTAATAAAATCAGAAAAAAAAATAATGGAAATTCATAGGGCAAGAGTTTTACTGGTAGCATTCTTAATATCATTTTTCATAGTTGGGCATGCTTCACCTGACAGTACCATTACTAAGGTATATACTTTCAACATTGATGATATGATAGCCCCTCCAACATGGAGGATAACAAAGTTGGCAATAGAAAATGCAAGAGAACAAAATGCCGATTTAATTTTAATCCACATGAATACATATGGTGGCATGTTAGATGCAGCTGATTCGATAAGAACAAAAATACTTGACTCAGAAATACCAATTTATGTATTTATTGATAAAAATGCAGCATCTGCAGGCGCTTTAATATCAATAGCCTGCGACAGTATTTACATGGCTCCGGGAGCCAGTATTGGTGCTGCCACAGTTGTGGATGGGGAGGGGAAAGTATTACCCGATAAATATCAATCGTATATGCGATCGATGATGAGGGCAACCGCTGAAGCAAAAGGCCGTGACCCGGAAATTTCACAGGCAATGGTTGACCCTAAAATATATATTGATGGAATTAGCGATACTGGCCAAGTGCTAACATTCACAGTATCTGAAGCAATAAAGCATAATTTTTGCAGTGCCCAAGTTAAAGACATGAAAGAATTAATGGAGCATGCGGGTTATAAAAATTATGTTTTCATAGAGCATCATATTTCAGCTTCCGACAAAATTATTGGATGGTTAATAAACCCTATGATTAGTGGTGTACTGGTACTTATAATAATTGGTGGTATATATTTCGAATTACAGTCGCCTGGTATCGGTTTTCCCATAGCAGCTTCAATAATAGCTGCAATTTTATACTTCGCTCCCTTATATCTCGAAGGTTTAGCTAACAATTGGGAAATACTACTTTTTATTGTAGGTCTGATATTACTGGCAGTAGAAATATTTGCAATACCCGGATTTGGAGTATTTGGAATATTAGGTGTTTTTCTTATGATTACCGGACTAACCCTCAGCATGGTAGGTAATGTTGGCCCCGGATTCTTCGATATTGATACATCCGGTATTGTAGGTGCATTTTTAGTTGTTATAATTGCTTTTTTTATAGCCATATTTGGATCAATAATAGTTAGCAAGCAGGTATTTACAACTCAAATGTTTGGTCATTTGGCTTTAGATAAGGTTCAAAATGCCAATGAAGGATATACATCAGCTTCAACGCAATACAGTGATTTGATTGGCAAAACAGGCATTACCCATACCGTTATGAGACCTGCGGGGAAAGTTATATTTAATGATGAACTTTTCGATGCTACCGCCCGTTCGGGTATGATTGATAAAGGTGTGGAAGTAGTTGTTTATGGATATCAAAATGCTCAGCTTATTGTTGATAAGGTATAGGGTTTTGGGTTGTGAGTTTTGGGTTGTGAGTTTTGGGTTTTGGGTTGTGAGTTTTATTTAATGACCATAAATGACAATTAATGACCACAACAAATGACTTTTTCTAATGACCAATTATCCAATGACTAATTACAAAAGCAGAATATCCCTCATCAAGGAGGACATCACAAAACTCAAGGTTGATGCAATAGTAAATGCAGCAAACAGCAAACTTACCGGAGGTGGGGGTGTTGATGGGGCAATACACAGAGCCGCAGGATTTGAACTACCAATGGCTTGTCGTCTACTCAACGGTTGTCCGACAGGTGATGCAAAAATAACTCCTGGGTTTAATCACATTTCACCTTTAGCTTAACATCATCAAATATTCCCCATACTTTATGGTCAAACGCCTTGGGTGATATATCGCAAAAGATTATTTGTTTATTTGTGTTATTACAATTACTCTTTTGTGAGATGATTGAAATATTATTTCCATGGCCCTTCACTTGTAACACTAAAAAAGGATTCCCCGCCTTCTTTTTCGGCAGAAGGATAATACCGAAAGAGCCCTCCCCAACCACCAAACCAAAACCGACCTTCATTATCTTCAAGGATGCTAAGTATACCATTAGTTACGATACCTTCCTTTTTATAGAAATTGGTGAATCCTGACTTGCCTTCAGATAGGATCTTTCCACCTTCCCCTTCGGCAGACGGGTCATAGCGGTACACACCAAAATTTTCAGCAGCAAACCAAATATTTCCTTTCTTATCTTCATAAAAACCACCGACTTCAATACCATCTATAACTCCATCCTGGGTAAAATTATTAAATGACTTTCCATCGTACATACTAACCCCACCAAACATAGTACCTATCCAAATATTTCCCTTACTATCTTCCATAATATCATAAATATTATTATCACAAAGACCATCTTCCTTTGTAATATGAGTAAAAGTCTTTCCATCGTATTTGCAAATACCAAATCCATCGGTACCAAACCAGTAAGTACCGTTTCTATCTTCCATGATACATGTAATTCTGTCGTAAAAAAATGTTGTAGTAGTATCCTTTACCTTTGCTTTTGGAATAGTAAAAGTGGTAAACTCCTTCCCATCAAATCGACTAACGCCTACCGTTGTACCTATCCAGAATATTCCCTTACTGTCTATAAACAAGCTCCATACTTCATTATCAATCAGGCCATCTTTCTCGGAGAAATTAGTAAACCTTGCCTTACCGTTATTCAGGTGTTTTTCGTTGTATTTGTATATTCCCCCATAGGCGCCAAACCATACATTACCCTCTTTATCCTCCACAATTCCGGTTATTCGGCCTCCTTTGAGACCATCTTTTTCAGAAAAATATTCCAGGGCATCTCCATTGTAACGCATAAGCCCATAGACATTAGTGCCAAACCAAAGGTTTCCACTTTTATCTTGAAATATCCTGCGCACATGCTGGCATAGCTGACCATCAACAAAAAAAAGAGGATCAACCCAAGCAAGCTCTGCATTTTGGCTAATAGTTTGCATCCCTAATACCGATATATTGTTAGGGTTTGTATTTGATCGAACAGCTCCATTTTCAAACAAATTCTTTTCATTTTGTCCAATACCTGAAATCATAAAAACTGAAAATATTAGCATCAGGTAGATTGGCTTGCTCTCTTGATACAATCTTTTGCCAATAGTTCCTCCCATTTTTTTACTTTTCGTTAAATGCTTTTCTATTACAATTCTGGTTTAATAAAATAAAGCTCTGTTCCATCTAGATCATTAGAGTGGAGAAATTGGCCCATTAGCAACTCTGCCATATTTAGTGTTAAAGAGCCAAAATAGCGCAATAGTATTTGTAGGGGTGTTAACAATTTGTTAATTAATTACATAGACATATTGAACATCCAGTATGAAGGTAAACATTATTGAATTAACGCTACTGGATTTATAACATAGTTCATTTTGACATTCTTTAGAACCATTTCTTTCTTTTAAAATAGATCAAAGGGAAGATGAAACTTAGTATTAATACTAGAACTACAATCGGATATCCCAAAACCCATTTTAATTCGGGCATATGTTTAAAATTCATTCCATATA
>JABMPH010000210.1 GCA_013203805.1 Bacteroidota bacterium
AGAGCATCTGCCTTTTAAGCAGAGGGTCCCGGGTTCGAGCCCCGGACGAATCACTGGATGTTAAGCCTGTTTACCTTACGGTAGACAGGCTTTTTCATTTCACCCTGGAATATCGTTAGCTCACATAAAATATCTATATTTGATTCATAATAAATTTAACTCGATGCGAATCTTAATAACTGTTCTTTTTATCATTTCTTTTCACATATCCTTCGGGCAATGGAACGCAGATGCAGGTGTAGTTGCTCCTTTAAATTCTAAAGCAAAGGTTGAAGTTACTTCTGGTGAAAATGTTGTAGCAATTACTGATGGTGACAGAAATTCATATTGGGAATCCACATCGCCCTTACCCGAAAAGTATATTCTGCGCAACGATCTAAATTTATTTCTTGACCGAACAAAATATGATATAGATTATAATAACAAGTTTACAACCAATGCTTTTGACGGAATAACATCTTCAAAATCAGAAATTAATTCAGGTAGTTTAAATATTAAATTTAAAGCACCTGAGACTTTTTTGCTATTATCCATAAAGATAAATACTAAGGATACAGTTTGGATTAAAGTAGAAACTTTAAAAAAACAATTTGTTTTTAGTTACGCCCCAACAGAAAACTACCATCTTAAAACTTTTGAATTTAAATCAGGTGAAGAGGTTACATCAATAAATCTTACCAGTAGTAGTTCGTTTGAAGTTTTTGAAATTGCCGGGCTACATTCGTTACTTAAAGAAGAAGTGATTTTCGATCTACTGAAGGAAAGTAGAATAGGATGGATTGGAAGCCGGCATTACAATGGCGATGGTGTAGTTTCAATTTCAGTTTTTGTTTCTTCAAATAAAACACAATGGAAAGAAGTAGCAAAACTAAATCCTCAGGCAACTGCTTTTGTTCCAACATTATTGAAACCTGAGATTATAGCTAGGTATGTAAAAGTTAGTTTTACCTTAAAACCAGTGTTATACCAGAAAGCAAAGCTGCATGAATTTGAAGTTTATGATAAATATGGTCCTTTTGGTGCCCCACCTGCGCCAGCATTGGCAACAAGAACATATGGACAATCAATGGGGATTAATGCTATTTGGGGGTGGGGCTTTAGTGTGTCATCAACTGAACTAAAAAATGATATTGGCGCTCATATGTTTCAAAGGGTTGCTAAACTTGCTAGAAACTATCATGGTATAGCTTGGGATATTTTTAAACCAACGGATGATCCTAATTATCAAAAAATGGGTAAAGGAAATGGAACAACGGCAACAAACTGGATAAACTGGGATACGGAATATCGTATCTGGAAAAATGCCGGGTTTAGCATTGATGCGTGTATAATGTTTAATAACAATCAGTTTCCTGATATTCTGTGGAAAAATACAATTAAGGAGTCGTATAATTATGGAGCATCATTTTCAAAACATTTTTCTCAAAGTAGTCCTTTGGTATCTATTGTTGAAATTGGAAATGAGCCATGGGAATACTCAAAACTTGTTTATAAAGATATCTTGACTGGCATGAGTAAAGGATTCCGAATTAATTCAAAAGAATTGATAATTCTACCTTGTGCCACTCAAGCTTATGTTAAGAATTCTGTTCTTGGAAATTATATCTCAAAGTATTTAAATGGGAAAAATACAGGAAATATTTCCGGTCTTAATACTCACATTTACTCTTACACATATAACTATGATGGCGATAGAATAGCTGTTAATCCTGAGGATCCAAGATCCGAGGTATGGTCAATTAATAATCTTCATACTTTTTCAAAAAGTAATTTATCAGATATCCCGGTTTATGTTACAGAATTTGGTTTTGATAGCCATGGAGGTGGTGATGATTGTACACATGCTGTTTGCGTAAGTGAATTTGAGCAAGCTATTTATGGAGCTCGTATGGCTTTAATACTATATCGATTAGGTACAGAGCAATTTTATTGGTACTTTTTTTCCAATGTTGATTATACCTCAATGTTGCATAATAGATCCGGTTTAACATCTTCCTATAGTAAGGGTTTCAAGAAGAAAAAATCTTTTTTTTCTTTCGAATTGTTACAAGAACATCTGGGTAATTATTACTTTCATAGTATCATCATGGAAAATGAAGAGGCCTATGTTTATGCTTTTAGTGATGAAAATGGTAGAGTGAAAAGAATAATCGCATGGCGTCCAACATCCCAAAACCATGAAAAAAATGTATGGGTAGATATTCCGGGCAGTTATGTTATTGAAGATGCAATACCTCTGACTTCCAACTCTGACAAAACTAACACTCCATCATTTGTTAGAGCGGTAAATAGCATCAAAATTAGTCTTAGTGGTATACCTGTAATTCTACAAGTAAAATAAATATTAACTATTTGGTTCGTCTAACGATTGGTAAATTACTACTTTTGCTTATCAAATTTTAATCTGTTCTTATGATGAAAAAATTATCCCTGTTTAGCTTGATAGCTTTGTTGATTGGAATAAATGCTTTTGCACAGCAAAAACCATTAGTAATTGATAATCCAAACCTTGTGTTGGAAAGTAATCTTATGACCCCTGAAGTTTTATGGGCATTTGGTCGTGTAAGCGATCCTCAGGTTAGCCCTGATGGAGAAACTGTACTTTATGGAGTCTCGTATTATTCAGTTGAGCAAAATAAAGGTAACCGAGAATTATATTCTGTCGGCTTAAATGCAGAAAGTGTTAAAAGACTTACTACTTCGCCAAAAAGCGAGTTTAATGCTATTTGGAGACCTGATGGTAAAAAAATTGGTTTTCTCACATCCGAAAGTGGTTCTGTTCAGCTTTGGGAAATGAATCCTGATGGCTCAGAAAGAACACAAATATCGAAAATTGAAGGTGGAATTTCTGGATTTAAGTATGCTCCTAATCAAAGCAAAATATTATATACTAAAGATGTTGAACTCGAAGGTAAATTTGAAAACCTATATGAAGGTCTGCCACTTGCTTCAGGAAGATTGATGAATGACTTAATGTACCGTCATTGGGATCATTGGGTTGATAGTTATAGTCATGTGTTTATTGCTGATTATGGGAGTAAAGGTTTAAGTAATCATAAGGATATTATGGAAAGCGAACCTTTCAATTCACCCTTGAGTCCATTTGGTGGAATTGAACAGATTGAGTGGAGTGCCGATAGTAAAATAGTTGCCTATTCAAGCAAAAAACTATCAGGTAAAGCAGCAACTCTTTCAACTAACTCAGCTATTTATTTCTATAATCTTGAAAGTGGAAAAACAGAAAACATGACCAAAGGTATGATGGGATTTGATGTAGCCCCAGTTTTTTCACCCGATGGTAATTATATGGCTTGGGAAAGTATGGAGCGTGATGGATATGAGTCGGATAAAAATCGTCTTTATATCCTAAACCTTAAAACCGGTGATAAAATATACGCAACTAAGGATTTTGATCAAAATGTCGGTAGCATTTCATGGACTGCGGATAGTAAGCATATATATTTTACAAGCGATTGGCATGGAGCATTTCAAATATACAGGTTTGATCTTTCTTCAAAAGAGATA
>JABMPH010000211.1 GCA_013203805.1 Bacteroidota bacterium
ACATTAGGGAAATTGATGCAATTTGCCCAAACAATGAAACAAGGAAAGAGTTTTACGAGCTGGTATCTAATTGCACGATTAGATGTTAAAGGATTAAATCTTAAAAAAGAGGTATAATTAATGTAGGATAAAGAAATAAAACCTATGTTTACAACTTCTTACCGTTAAAAGGCTCTAACCCCTTGAGAATAAAGGGGTTAATTTTACCACTTCTCTATTGTTAAACTCTTATTTTTGGTGATAGATTTATCACTGATGATAAATCCACCTTCCTTATCAAGGATTTTCTTATTAGTGATAAATCTCCTTTTCTTACCATTCGACCTTTTTTACAACCTGGACATATTCTGATATCTTCCCCTGTCAGACTTGAGTTACTTTACCATTTTCGAACTTTAGAAACCTTTCGTTAGAGATGGCTACTCTGTGTATATATCATCCAAAGAATTCCAGTACTTGTTCTGAACCTCCAAATGGTGTCTATAGGCACAAATTGAAATGTATTCTAGAGGAATCCAAGAGTAACATTGTTTGGGGAGTTTTGTGGGTAAACAATACTACTTCATGATAAATCTAACCGTTTTAATAAAATAAAGTAATCTCTACTTTTTAAGGTACAATCTACAAATTCATTAAATTCACCTTCAGTTAACCTTAAATCATTTGCGATGTATTTTGATTTAGATGGATTCATTATTCGATTATGAGAATTTGGGATTTTAACCCTGCCTACAACCTTATCTTTTAAATATATTAAACCTTTATCGTGTTTACTTCGTTTGCTTTTAATCTTAGGTTTAGCCTTTGTTAATATCGCATTTCTTATATCTGATTCATTAAACTTTTTTATTTTCATCGCATTCAATCAAAGAACATACTATTTTTTTCCATGATCTTGGAAATTTACCCAGTTTTTCATCTGAAATATCTATCAAATCGTGATATAAATCAACGAGTTCTAATTTCAATTCATTAATAGCTTCTATTTCATTATACCCTTCACCATAGATTTCTAAATCAGGAATTACGGCTAAAACCTCATTGGGATAAAATTTCACAATAACTTCAATTGGCTTTATTAAGAAGTAGCCGTCCATTTGAATATCATTAATTTGAAATTTTAATATATTAGGTATATCAGGTATTTTTTCTAAGCTATGAACTCTATCTTCTAATTCCCTAATTTGCTTACTATATGTTTTTAGATAATTAACAGTAATTTCATCAGGAATTGTTTTTTTATTAGTTTTTTCATTTTTATAAAAATCACAATTAAATAAATTAAAGAAGAAAGCCTAAAAGTTTCATCATTACATCAATGTAGTCAAGTCTACAGTTGACTTTTAAGATTAGTAAATTATTGTACATACCTTTATCTAATTGTTCAATCATCTTCTTTAACCTTCCATTCCTTGCTAAGACTCTTTTATATTTGATTCTTTTTAATTCGTCTGATTTTCAGGCTAACGACCACAATAACCCGCATTTTTGGCAGCATGTGGAGTTTGCATTCAGTAAAACCATCGCGCTGCCAAAAATGTCGGGTTGATTGCATAGTTAGGTTGTATATTTTGTGTGCCATGCTTTAATTGCTGGTAATTCTTCGATTTCACTATTTGTTAAAACGACTTTTTCTCCAATTCTAGTGATTTCAAATGCCAGTCTTTCACCTAAACCTTTGATTACATTTTGATCCTTCTGAACCATCTCAATAGCCTCAGCCCATAATTCATCGTTAATAGATTGAAGACTTTCATTCGCTTCTTCTTGGTTAGAACTTGAAGAGCTAAGATTGTTTAAAACTTGCAACAGTTCTCTACACTTTGCGGAGTCATTTCTTGCCCCTTAGTTTAGTTCCTCACAGGCATATTCTTCGTTTACCAAGCCGTTCTCCAAGGACTCGCCTAAAACCCCAGCATAAAGTATGACTATTCTTTTTCTAAGATAGGAGATTACACTCTCAATACTCTTAAAAATTCAATGGGACAGGTTTATAAATAATACTTTTAAAAACCATGTAAAATCAGTTTGTATTATTTATAAATAAGAATGGAAACTAACGAAATCTTGCGATTTAAATGATTATTATTCCGTAAATGACTTTCATAGATATTAAAATCACGACAAATATATTATTTCAATATTCTTTATGCCCTGTATATTCGATATGCACGTACTGTTTCCATAACTG
>JABMPH010000212.1 GCA_013203805.1 Bacteroidota bacterium
AAAGCTACGGAAATATTTTTTCAAGAAGATAAAACTATAAAGATGAAGATTTATCAGCGCATTTTGATGTTTAGTTGGTATAAAACCAAAATTCATTATTATGGGTAGTAGACGTAAGACTTATTACGAAGTCGCCATGGATAAAGGCTATTCACGCCGCGACTTCATGAAACTCGGGGCAATGATGGCAGCATTTATGGGCCTTGAGGCAAATATGGTTGGGCAGATAACCAAAGCCATGGAAACCAAACCCCGATTGCCTATTCTGTGGCTTCATGGACAGGAATGCACATGCTGCAGTGAGTCATTCATAAGGTCCTCCCACCCTCTGGTTGCCGATATATTACTCGATTTGGTATCACTTGATTATACCGAAACACTTATGGCTGCGGCCGGATATCAGGCGGATAAATCACTTCACGACACAATGAAAAACTACCATGGTCAGTATTTACTTACTGTTGAGGGATCAGTTCCAACCAAAGATAATGGCGTTTATTGTTGTATTGGTGGCAAATCCTTCGAACACATTATTCAGGAAGTAGCTGATGGGGCTAAAGCAGTAGTTGCCTGGGGTAGTTGTGCATCCAATGGATGTGTACAAGCAGCAAACCCAAATCCTACCGGGGCAACACCAATACATAAAATAATTAAAGGCAAACCAATTATTAACGTTCCCGGTTGTCCGCCAATTGCAGAAGTAATGGCCGGAGTTGTTGTTCATCTGCTTACATTTGATTCAATTCCCGAACTCGATAGACTTAAGCGTCCTAAATCATTTTATTCACGTCGTGTACATGATACTTGTTATCGCCGGCCGAATTTTGATGCCGGATTATTTGTTGAATCATTCGATGATGAAAGCGCAAAAAAAGGATATTGCTTATACAAAATGGGATGTAAAGGACCAGTTACTTATAATGCTTGTGGTGTTATTAAATGGAATAATGGTGTCAGTTTCCCAATCCAATCGGGTCATCCATGTATTGGATGCAGCGAAGAAGGTTTTTGGGACAACGGTCCATTTTACGAAAGACTACCTGATATTCATGCCTTTGGTATTGAAGCTAATGCTGACAAAATTGGTTTAGGCCTTGGCATTGCAACAGGTGTAGGTATTGCAGCACATGCGATAACTACAAATATCCGTAAGCGTAAACTGATTATGGATGGAGAATGTGAATCAAAAGAAGTTAAATCGTAAAAAGAAAGGGATTATATATGAGCCAAAGAATAATAGTTGACCCAATTACCCGAATAGAAGGACATTTAAGGGTCGAGATTGAAGTTAAAGATGGTACAATAGTAGATGCATATAGCTCTGGAACAATGGTAAGAGGTATGGAACTCATACTTAAAGACCGTGACCCGCGTGATGCATGGGCCTTTACCGAAAGAGTTTGTGGAGTTTGCACCACCGTGCATGCTCTGGCATCGGTAAGAACCGTTGAAAATGCACTTGGAATAGTAGTTCCTCCAAATGCTGATATTGTTAGAAACCTTATGTTCTGTGCCCAAATGATGCAGGATCACGTTGTTCATTTCTATCACTTACATGCACTCGATTGGGTTGATGTAGTTTCATGTTTGAGTGCCGATCCAAAACAAACATCCGCTCTTGCGCAAAGTATTTCAAGCTGGCCGAAAAGCTCTCCCGGTTATTTTAGTGATGTGCAGAAACGAATTAAAAAGTTTGTTGATAGCGGACAATTGGGAATATTTGCAAATGGTTACTGGGGACACAAAGCATATAAATTACCAGCCGAAGCAAACCTGATGGCAGTAGCCCATTACCTTGAAGCCCTTGAATGGCAGAAGGAAATAGTTAAGGTGCATACAATTTTTGGTGGTAAAAATCCTCACCCTAACTATCTAGTTGGTGGAGTTCCTTTGTCAGTAAACCTAAATGAAGTAAATGCACTTAACATTGAACGATTAGCCTATGTTAAGCAACTTCTTGATGATGCTAAAACTTTTGTTGATCAGGTCTACATTCCAGATCTTCTTGCTATTGCATCATTCTACAAAGATTGGGGAGCAATTGGAGGTGGATTGAAAAATTATATGTCTTATGGTGATTTACCAACAAATGGATATGCTGACGTTACAAGCTTCAAATTTCCAAGGGGCATTATAATGGATCGCGATTTAAGTAAGGTGCACGAGGTTGACGGTACTGACCCAGATCAAATAAAAGAGTTTATAGCCCACTCTTATTATAATTATGACACAGGCGACAAAAGTGGTAAACATCCGTGGGAAGGCCAAACTGACCTTAATTATACTGGTCCACAACCACCATACGATCAATTAAATGTTGAAGGAAAATACAGTTGGCTAAAAACCCCACGATGGAAAGGGAATGCAATGGAAGTGGGTCCATTGGCTCGTGTATTAGTTGGATATGCTTCAGGTCGTGAAGATTACAAAGAAGTTGTTGAATCAGCACTTGGATATTTGGATGTTCCGGTTGGGGCTCTTTTCTCAACCTTAGGGCGAACTGCTGCCAGAGGATTGGAAACTAAACTAATTGCCAACTGGTCTCAAGAATTCTACAATTCATTAATTACCAACATAAAAAATGGTGACACACGTATGCATACCGACTATATGTGGAATCCCGAAGACTGGCCAAAGGAAGCAAAAGGAATTGGCATGACTGAGGCTCCAAGGGGTGCACTAGCCCACTGGATTGTGATAAAAGACAAGAAAATTGAAAATTACCAACTTGTTGTTCCCAGCACATGGAATGCATCACCAAGAGATGTGGAAGGCAAAATGTCGGCCTACGAAGCAGCACTGATAGGTACACCTGTTGCTGACCCTGAAGCACCACTGGAACTGTTACGGACCATTCACTCATTTGACCCATGTATTGCATGCGCAGTGCATGTGTATGACGAAAAAGGATCATATGTACATCAAATTCAAACCTTCTAGTTATGAACAAATACGCTAAAATCGAACAAACACAATTAAACCCAAGGTACGTTTGGCAACTTCCTGTGCGATTTTACCACTGGATTAATGCATCAGTTATTATAGTTCTTATAATAACGGGCTTTTTAATTGGAGATCCACCAGCAATCCAATCAGCTTCCGATGCCTCCTCTAGCTATTGGTTCGGTACTGTAAGATTTATTCACTTTGTTGCTGCTTATGTTTTCCTTTTCAATTTTATTATGAGATTATATTGGGGATTCGCAGGTAATAAATTTGCCCGTTGGGATAATTTCATACCCTATTCAAAACAGCATTGGGCAGATATGTGGGAAGTTATCAAAGTTGACATATTTCAGGTAAAATGTGCTGATAATCCAAACCTTGGGCATAATGCATTGGCCAGTTTTACCTATTTTTTAACTTTTCTGGTTTTCCTTCTTCAGGTACTTACTGGCTTTGGCATATACGCTGCTATGAGCCCCAGTTGGTTTCCTCAGCTTTTTGCATGGGTACCAGCCTTATTAGGTGGTGGTATGATGACAATAAAAATCCATTACATATTAATGTGGTTTTTTATTCTATTCGCAATGGTTCATGTTTACCTTGTTTTTTATCATGATTATATTGAGAAAAACGGAGTTACATCATCAATGATCGGTGGATGGAAATTCTGGGAAAAAGGTAAGGTTGAAAGGGAACGTGATTAATTATTATTGTATAATACCAAATTAATTTAAGCTTAAGATGTTTACTGCAAATCAACATCTTAAGCTTTTTTTTATTCAATCAGCAATTTAAATCATTAACCATTTCATTTTTAATCATCTTTTCGTGATTATATTTTTTGATGACTGTTTGTGAAATAATCATGAGTTTTGATATTTTAATCTTATTTTTCGTAAGAGAAGAATCTATTAGCCCGTAGGGCTTCAATATCAATAGAATAAATGATAAAAATATTTTTATTGTCCGTAGGACATAAACATAAAAAATATGGGTAATAACAAAGCCCATTGAATTAATACTGATGTATTGCCTTAATTTGTAACTATTGTTGAATATAAAATTAATCTATCTTTACAATTAGAATGGAAAAAGACAATAACAAAAAAGTATTGATCCTTGGTTTAGGAAATATTCTACTTAATGATGAGGGAATTGGCGTAAGTGTTGTTAATGGAATGGAGAAAATTAATCTCCCTAAAAATACCGACATTCTTGATGGGGGTACTGGCGGATTCGTTCTCTTGTCGTTATTCCATGAATACAAAACTATTATAATCATTGATGCTGCACTTAGCGATGAAGAACCTGGTACTATAAAAGTTCTTGAGCCAAAATTTTCATCCGATTTCCCAAAATCTTTAAGTACACACGAGTTGGGTATGAAAGATATGATAGAATCGGCAATTCTATTGGGGAAAGTTCCTAAACTTTACCTTGTAGCAGTTACCATTTCACCACATCAAGACATGGATATGAAGGTTACACCTGAAATTGGAAAACATATACCAAAGATTATTAATACAGTACTTGACATATTAAAACTAATATCTCCAAATTAATTACTAAAAACCCTATCCTTGAAAATAAAAGTATGCGTAATACAGGATAGTCCTGTTTTCTTTAACAAAGAAGAAACTCTCAAAAAAGTAGAAGACCTGACTACAAAGTATGCTGACAAAGGTTGTAGTTTAATTGTATTTCCAGAGTCATTTATTCCCGGTTACCCACGAGGTTTTTCCTTTGGATCAAAAATCGGAAGCAGAACCATAGATGGTAGAAAACTATATTTAGAATATTATAAAAATAGTTTGGATGTTGAAAGTAATGAGCTTAAGAGGCTTGAAAAACTTTGCAATGAAAAGAATATATATTTAGTAATAGGTGTTGCTGAAAAGGAAAATATCAGTGGCAGTCTTTTTTGTTCAACACTTTACATTTCCCCTGAAAAAGGATTGCTAGGTGTTCACCGGAAAATTAAACCAACAGGAATCGAAAGGTTAATCTGGGCTGAAGGTTCTGGTGATTCATTGGTAACATTTCAAACCCGAATTGGAAAGCTCGGTGGACTAATTTGTTGGGAGAATTATATGCCCCTTGCCCGTATGTCGATGTATAACAAAGGTGTTGAAATATACATTGCCCCAACAGCTGATGCAAGAGATGAGTGGACATCAACCATGAAGCATATTGCCATGGAAGGCAGGTGTTTCGTGCTTGGATGTAATCAATATTTTACAAGATCAATGTATCCAAATGAATATCAAAAACTTGTTAATAATCAACCTGATACACTATTAGAATAAGCAATTTTACTACAATCTATACATAATTATAAATGACAACATACATCTCGGTATTAAGGGGCATTAACGTTGGCGGGAAAAGAAAAATCCTGATGGCAGATTTGAAAAAATTATATCTCTCGTTAGGATTTCAAAACATCACAACATATATACAGAGTGGCAATGTAATTTTTGATTATCCCACTTCAACAGATAACGAAAACTTTGAGAACAATATACAAGAAGCAATATTGCAATTATATGGATTCGATGTGCCGGTTATTATCAGAAAATCCGAAGAGCTTCAACAAATATTTAATAGTAACCCTTTTATCAAAACTGAAGATTTCGATATAAACAAATTACATTTAACCTTCCTCAAAAAGAAACCAGAGAAAGAAAATATTGATGGTTTGGCTTTAATTGATACATCTCCAGGTAAATATCAAATAATTGATAAAGACATTTATATTTATTGTAATGGAAGAACCATCGACTCGAAACTTACAAATAAACTTTTTGAAAACAAGTTAAAAGTCAGAGCCACTAACCGTAACTGGAACACGGTTACAAAACTCCACGAATTAATCATAAATCAATAAAGTAAGAATACAATTGCTACATTTGCCCACCAAAATCAAACTATTATGAATGCTTATTTACAAATTGGAAGCTCTGTAGTCGTTTTTGCCCTTATATCCTACTCCATTGGTATTATTACTGAACAAAGGATTAAACGTATTACAAAGAATGTAATCACTTTCATAACCCTTGGCGTACTACTTGATATTACTGCCACAGCCTTTATGATAATTGGATCAGACAAAGGTGGATTTACCCTACACGGTTTTATTGGTTATTCCTCATTATTAGGAATGTTGACGGATGCAATACTAATGTGGATTAGAATTTCTAAATATGGTATAAATAAAGACGTACCTAAAGCTCTCCACCTTTACTCAAGATATGCATATATATGGTGGGTATTAGCATTTATAACAGGGGGGTTACTAGTGTTATTCCGATAAAATTAATTTACAATAATTTTTTTTGTCATCTTTTCATCATCTATCCAATAATTATTTCCCCCATAATTATGATGATATCGATCGCTATCTACTAATCTTGTTCCATTTATTGTATTAATATAATTGATAATCATGGATATAGCAACAGACGGGCATCCAGCTACACTCCTATTACCTGAAACTAAATCCATCGGGCAAAAATTATTATACGGTGCCGATTGCGACCAGGCGGTTTCTACCCAACCACCTGTTGTTGTTGTCCCAGGAGCCGGCCATTGCTCAAATTTTCTTACTTTATGCAAGCCTGAATTAAGAAGTTCCCATTTATTTTTATTATCCTGCTTAATTCCAACTGATGTTTGGGGCAAATATTTCAACCTGCCACTTAAATCAGCTATCAAAATTTTTTTCAAAGGGTTTATTTCATCATCAATAAAATTGTTAGCGACTCAATTAATACTGACAGTTTTGATTTCATGATAATATGCTATAGGTTTAATTATCACGCTAAATTAATGATAATAATAAAAACTTCGTTTCGTTACAGAAAAGTTTATCCATTTACTAGAGATCAAATACTAAAAAATAATTCAGCTTAATAGAAGCTAATTGTTCTGATTTATAATTAAAAGAATCAAAAACTTAATACTTTTGGTGAACAATTGAATTAAAAATCAAATGAAAACTCCCTTTACAAAATTACTTGGAATTGATTATCCAATTATCATGGCACCAATGTTTTTGGTTTCCAATACAAAAATGATACTCGCAGCATTAAACAATGGAATTACAGCTGCCATTCCAGCACTTAACTTTCGTACTGATGAAGAATTACGTGAAGCCATCAATGAAGTTAAGAAAGCAACTAACAAACCATTTGGAGTAAATTTAATAGTAAATAAATCAAATATTAGATATAAAAAACAACTTGAAACATGCGTTGAACTAAAAGTTGATTTCATTATCACATCACTTGGTAATCCAAAGGAAGTAATCTCATTATGTAAACCTGTTGGCATAAAAGTGTTTTGTGATGTGGTTGATTTGGATTATGCACTTAAAGTTGAAAGCTTAGGTGCAGATGCTGTTATCGCCGTTAACTCAGAAGCCGGAGGTCATGCCGGAAATATGGGCGCCGAAGTATTAATTCCCATGCTAATTAAAAATATTTCAATACCGGTTATTAGTGCAGGTGGTATTGCAACCGGAGGACAGCTAAAAAAAACATTGAAACTAGGTGCCGAAGCAGTATCGATTGGTACTTTATTTATTGCTTCACCCGAAGCCGGGGTTAGCGATGATTACAAAAACGCTTTAGTACAGTATGGAGCAGAAGATGTAATTCTAACCAAGAATATAAGTGGCACACCACTTACAGTTATCAATACTCCATATATGCAAAAGCTCGGAAACAAGCAGGGTTGGTTATCAAAACTTTTGAGCCGTAACAAGCGTTTTAAAAAATACATAAAAATGGTTATCATGCTAAGGGGCATGAAATCAATTAAAAATGCGGCCAATAAGGCTACATATAAAACTGTTTGGGTTGCGGGTCCTAGCATTGAACATATTCATGAAATTAAGCCAATAAAGGAAATCATACATACCTTAATTAAAGAATATAACGAATCCTAACTGTGAGTATTTTTTCTATTTTTGGGTTACTTAAAAAATAACAAAATGAAAAAGCTAGCCTTTGCCCTATGTCTATTTTCAATAAGCATTCTGTTGCCTGCTCAAGGATATTTTGAATGGAGTGAACCGGTAATAATTACTGATACTAATTCGGTTTATTCAAATCCATTTGTATATCCAATTGGCTATACGGCATGGCTGTTTTACGAAAAAAATGGTGATCATTCGTCAATACACAAAATGGATATAAATCAACTGGATGATAATATAACATTGCTTTCTTCTGATACATACAATTTTAAAATGCCAATTTTTGTTTATCGGTATAGTCCTGAGTATTTGGGCTATTTGTTTTATTTAAGTGATACAGAGGGAGTATTCAACCTTTATGCATCCAAACTTTTTGATGACAATACACTTGGTTTACCAATTAAGGTTATTCAAAATCCAGAGAATAAAGATATCATGGATTTCACGATTAGCGAATTTTTCATGGGGTTTACAATAGATAGTATTGTCCGTACCGGAGTAATTAGATTATTAGAGGACACAGTTTATACTGAAGAAATTATAAAACTTGATACAATAAGTTTTAATATTCAGGGATCCAATGGAGTTGCTTTGTGGCAAAAAATTGAAAATGATAATTCACATATAAAGTATTCTATTAATAAATTTGATCCTGATAGCGGCTACTCCTATTGGCATACTCCTGAATATGTTGATTCATCACGTGATTGTAGATGGCTAATAAAAAGTAAGTTCATTGAGGAATCTATGAGCATCGAATTTTGCTGGCTAGTTGGAGATGTGGTATTTGGAAATTCAAATTACCATAACTTTACTCCACCCCATACTATTAACACTTTCTCTCAATCAAATGTGCGAGAATTATCCATGATAAATTGGTTTATCGCAGTTAAACTAAATTATGAAGAGCCTCATTTCCTGTGCTTCACAACGGGACTTGGCGACAGCTCAGAAATATTTAGTTCACATGGTCAATATGGCTGGGAGGAAGGTGCTTTTATTTCAAACAACAATTATCCTGACGACAATCCTGAAGTTTATTTTGGAGAATCATTAAATGGAGTTTATAATGGTTACGCATATTATGTTTATTGCATATGGCAATCACATTTTTATGATAAAATTGCTCTATCAATGTCGAAAAGTGAAGCTTATATAGGAAGTGATATTGATGAAAATAGGGTGATCGATAATTATTTAAGAGTATCTCCTATTCCGTTTCATGATAATCTTAATATTATGATTAAGGGAAGCAGTACGTATGGTGATCTAAAAGTGTATGACATAGAAGGACGAACAATATCTGATTTAGGAAAACTAAAAATGGACAATAGTTGGCAAACAATAGAGTGGCACCCTAAACCAGTAACAAAACATGGGTTTTATTTTGTGGTGTTAACTTTTGGTGATAAAAAATATGTAAAGAAAGTTATTTATCAATAATAGGATATTCTACCTTTTCCAAAAATAATCCATGTGCCGGCACAGAATAGCCAGCCCCGCTCCTATTTTTCGCTTCAATTACTTTTTTCATGGCCTCAGCACTTAACTTTCCTTTACCAATTTCAATTAAGGTTCCAACGATGGCCCGTACCATATTTCGTAAAAACCTATCCGCAGTAATGGTGAAAACCAATTCTTTGTCAACCATCTCAAATCCTGCCCTTTCTATACTGCAATTATTTGTTGCAGTTTGCGTATGCGATTTTGAAAAACTGGTAAAATCTGTGTATGCTAATATATATCCACAAGCCTTATTCATGGCATCCACATCCAGACTTACATTAAAATAGTAGCTTGTACTAAGTTTAAAAGGATTTTTAATTTGACTTATATAATAACTATAGGTGCGGCTTATGGCACTAAAACGAGTATGAAAGTCACTTGAAACAGGATATAGCTCATAAATAACTATATCCATTGGCAAAAAGTTATTCAATTTATGTAGAAGATCCTTTTCTGAATAGCTTAATTCATCAATATCAAAATGGGCGAAGAATTCACTGGCATGAACTCCCGTATCGGTTCTTCCACAGCCTGTTATACTTATTTGTTCTTTTAATAGCAGAGATAGTTTTTCAGTTATTTCCGACTGAACAGTATGAGCATTGTCCTGCATTTGCCAACCATGATAATTCGTTCCGTTGTAGGCTAATTTCAAAACATAACGTCGCATAATCAATTACTTTCTAAACAAAACAAAAATAGTTTGTTTTTATGATAATATACCACTTCTCTATTGTGAACTAATTAACAAATAACTAAATTTGCTAGCTAATTCAAAATAGTTATTATGGCAGAAACATTTGCAAGTTTTCCATTAATATTTGGGCTAATAGCTTCAATAATACATGTTGTAGCAGGTCCTGATCATCTTGCGGCCGTTAGTCCTTTGGCACTAAATGCCAAGTTTAGACCTTGGTTAATTGGGATGTCGTGGGGAATTGGCCACGTTGCAGGAATGCTATTGATTGGTCTTTTCTTCTTCTTCTTCCGAGATCTAATTCCAATCGATTTCATATCTAATAATAGTGAAAAAATAGTTGGAATATTACTTGTTGTTATTGGGGTTTGGGCATTGGTTAAAGTAGCAGGCCATAGAAAACCTGATCATGTTCATGATCATACTCATACGTCCGATCACGGAAGTGCATATGTCCATAAACATGGTCATTCGCATGGGGAAACAAAAAAACATACTCATGTACACGACTTAGCAAAAGAAAAACAATCATATTGGGCAGCCGCAGGGATTGGCATACTTCATGGGTTTGCGGGAGTTTCACACATAGTTAGCATGTTACCCACTTTGGCTTTTGAAAATAATTATCAGGCAATTCTTTATCTAATAGGCTTTTGCGCCGGTACAATCATCGCAATGGTTGGATTTTCATTCTTACTCGGGTTATTGGCCAAAACAGCTTCTGAAAAGAGAAAAGATACAGTTTTTATTGTGATAAATGTTATTGCAGGAATAAGTGCTATTTTTGTCGGCATTATTTGGATGTGGAATACTTGGTAGTTGTTACTTCATTATCCCAAGTAAATCGTTCATATAGTAGCTAATCTACGCCTAGTAAATGAAAATAATAAATAAGTACAATTGAAACATAAAATAATTTACATCAACTTTTTTGTGTGCACAATAATTATTCTATGTTCAGCACAATCAATTTTATCTCAAGAAACATCACAAAATAAGGGTAAGCAAAATTTTGGCTTTGAAACTGGAATTCAATTTATTGGAATTGATGATCCATATATGCAAATTTCAAAAAGTGGAATTGGATACAATCTGGGCCCTTTTATTGAACAATATATATCTGAATTTATTAAAATTAGAGGAGGTGTTCAACTTGATAATAGAGGATTCACACTCAAGCATACCGAACCAGTAATGGGTGATTCAGGATATATAGGTTATAGCAGTTATATTGACATAAAAAAACAATATAAGGTAAACTACCTAACAATACCTTTGAGTATTATTTACATTAAAGGAAATGAAAATTTTAGTTTCTTTTTACAAGGAACGTTATATTATTCATTCTATTTAGGCTCAGTTCAAACGGGTTATTCTGATGTATATATTTCGGAAACAGATGCTCCACATTACTACTTTGAAGATTATCCAGAATTAAACGATCCTGGTCATCATTATTTTGACCCGGTAATTAATAAATTTAATAGTAGTGATATGGGTATTAATATGTTTTTCGGAGGGATCTTTCATGTAAAACATAATCTCGGTTTATCTATCTCACCAGGTTTTACTTATAGTTTTGCCAATGTTTGGGAAGATCCACAACGCAATGTAAAATGGTCGCGAATTTATAAAGTTACTGCAGGTCTTGTCTATACTATTAAATAGAGATAATGATAAAAGACCTACCTCCAAATACAGTAGAGCGACTTAGTTTATACCGCCGAAAACTACTCAATTACTCTGACAATAATAAACAGTATATCCATTCTCATCAACTAGCACATCTTATTCGAATAAATCCGGCCCACATACGTAGAGATTTAATGCTTATCAAATTTAACGGAGATGTTCATAAGGGCTACGACATAATAAAATTGATTGAACGAATCGGGAAAGTAATTGATGGACCAATTAAACGGAAAGTTACTTTTGTTGGCATTGGCGATCTTGGAAGAGCTGTTGCAGAATATTTTAACAGCGCTGACACAAAACTAGAGATTGCAGCTACATTTCGTTTGCACGAAGAACCAAAGGTTCAATTTCCAGATGTTCATTGTTATAACATCTCTAAAATGAAAGATGTCATTAAAAAGGAAAAGATTGAATTATGTGTAATCGCTGTGCCACAAACCTACGCAAAGGAAATAAGCAAAACAGTAATCGACTCAGGAGTAAAAGGAATATTAAATTTTTCATCAGTCAATCTGGATGTACCGGAAAGCATATATGTTGAAGATTATGATATGATTGCTAAACTCGAAAAGATGGCATATTTCGCCTATGAAAACGATTAATACCAACACTTTTCATAATTCGGTCAAAAAAAAAACCTGCCCCGAAGAGCAGGTTTTGTTGTTTCTGGTTTAAACTTAACCAAAAAACGACCGGTATCTTATTCCATGTCACGCTTTATAAACTGAATTCGTTCGAAGGAAGCAAGAGTGGTTTTATCATGAACCGATTTTCCTCTAAAATCCTCAATTGAATTAAATTTATGAGCGGCCATCCATTCTTCTAAACCATCTAAAATAACTCCTATTTGAGATAATCCATTTATATACAAAGTGCTACAAACCTGTACAACAGTAGCTCCTGAAAGAAGTTGTTTAATAAGCCCAACATGATCGTGTACACCTGTTGAGGCAGCCAACTGACATCCAATTTTATTGCCCGTTAATAAGGCAATCCATCGCATCGATATGTTTAGCTCTTCAGGTGATGACATATTATTATCATCAATAACTTTTAAAGTATCGATATCAATATCAGGACGCATATATCTATTAAATAATACAAGCGCATCAACTCCGCTTTCAACTAGTTGTGTTGCTATCGAACAAACATTAGTAAAATAGTAGCCAAGTTTAATGGAAACAGGGATAGTTACATTTTTATTAACTTCCTTTAGAATATTAACATAAATATCTTCTATTTCATTACTCTTGAGTGAATCATTAAATGGAAATATTCCAATATTCAATTCCAATGCATCAGCTCCGGCTTCCTGAATTGCAGAAGCAAATTTAGGCCATTCATGTGGAGAGTTACAATTGATACTTGAAATTACCGGAACATCAATTTCATTCTTTACGTCTGATATAAACTTCAAATAATTATCAAGTTTTGTATCAACTGAAAGATCCATAATATGATCCTTTGCTTCGGGAAACCAGTAATACATATTGTTACTGTGCTTTACAGTAGATTCGGCTTCCGCTCTTATTTGCTCTTCAAAAAGTGATTTTAAAACAATAGCACCTGCCCCGTTAGAGACACATTTTTTTATTGATTCAATATCACCTGTTAATTTCGAGCTGCTTATTATTAATGGGTTCTTTAGCTTTAAACCCAAGTAATTAGTTGACAGATTCATTATAACATGCTTATAGGTAAATTCTTTTTAATCAAAGCCC
>JABMPH010000213.1 GCA_013203805.1 Bacteroidota bacterium
CCACTTAAGCTAGCAATAAATGATCAGCAAAAAGCTGTTGCAGGAATTGATATTGCTGCAGGATCTACAAAACAGGTTACACTTAATTTTAAACCTACTGAAAGTGGCTGGAATACCGGAGCTATTGAAATTGAAGATTTCCCAATAACGTTTGACGATAAAATGTACTTCGCTTTCAATATTGTTCCACACATAGAAATATTGATAATCGAAGAAAATAGATCACCAAAAAACGGAAACAAAGATTATTTAAGGAAATTCTATTCTTCAGACAAAATATTCAATGTTTCGACAATGAATTATCGTGCAATCGAATTTGGCCTACTTAGCAACTATGATTTGATCATAATTAATGAATTACCTGATATATCTTCCGGTTCAATAATACAATTTAAACAATATATTTCTGACGGGGGCAACTTATTATTTATCCCTCCATCATCTGAACATTCCAACGAAATTTCAACATTTTTATCTGGTATGAACTCAGGTAATTTAATAGGTATAGATACACTATCAACCCGTATTACCAGATTAAAACTATCGAATAGTTTATTTTCTGAATCAATAATTAAAGTACCTCAAAATGCCGAACTGCCTACCATAACACAGCACTACATTTATCAATTTCCTACAAAATCTGGTACAGAAACACTTGTAAGTTTGCTTTCGGGCGATGATTTTCTTTCAAAAAAAGAAATTGGTTCCGGACAATTATATATACTTTCAGTTGGCCTTGGTAATGAATATGGAGATTTTACATCCCAACTTCTATTTTCACCAATTATGCACGGCATTGCATCAAAACGTGGCTCGGAACAAAATTTATATTATATACTTGGCGAAGATGATAATATCAAAATATCAATTAGTAATTTAGAACTTTCCGAAGTCCCCTTTTCACTTCTTTCAAATCAAAGCAACCAAGCTGTTATTCCGAAACAACAGATTCAAAATGAAGAGCTAAACCTGTTACTTGATAACATAAAACTTCAAAATGGATACTACAAGCTAATGTTAATGGATTCTGTAATAAGTTTATTGGCCTTTAATTATAATCGCAATGAATCAGTAATGGAATTTTACAATATAACCCAGCTTGATGAATTATGCGATAAATCAAGGTTGAAAAATGCACGTGTGCTAAATGTATTCGATCCAAATTATAAGGAAGTTATTAACGCTCTTCAAAAAGAGAGTGTTTTTTGGAAGCTATTTATTATTTTCGCACTCTCAGTAATTTTATTGGAAATATTAGTTTTGAGGTTCTGGAAATAACAATGAGATAATGTGGTAATAATTGAATGTAAAAATAAATAAATCAGACAATGATGCGATGAAACGATGAGTGAATGTGGCAATTAGTTGATGATCTTTTATCCAGTTAACCATTCAAACAATCAATCATTTATATATTTAAGCATTGTCCCAATCAACCATGAAAAAAGAATAATAGATAAACATGAGTGAGGTAGAGGAAGCCAATGATCAGGTAAATGATCAACAACTAAATCAGGATGAAGGACATAAAGCTACACACTTAAGTGGCATGTACCAGAATTGGTTTCTGGATTATGCTTCTTATGTAATACTGGAACGTGCAGTACCTGAAGTTGATGATGGACTAAAGCCTGTACAACGACGGATCCTTCATGCGATGAGTAGATTAGACGATGGTAGGTTTAACAAAGTTGCTAATATCATTGGTCACACTATGCAATTTCACCCCCATGGTGATGCCTCAATTGGAGATGCCCTTGTTCAATTAGGGCAAAAAGAACTACTGATCGACATGCAGGGTAACTGGGGAAATACCCTTACGGGAGATAGAGCAGCCGCTCCCAGGTACATTGAAGCACGTCTTTCAAAATTTGCTAAAGATGTGGTTTTTAATCCAAAAACAACCGTTTGGAAATCTTCATACGATGGCCGAAACAAGGAACCTGTAACACTTCCTGTAAAATTTCCATTGTTATTGGCACAAGGCGTTGAAGGAATTGCTGTTGGTTTAGCATCTAAGCTACTTCCTCATAATTTCATTGAACTTATCGATGCATCCATTCAATATTTGCAAGAAAAGAACTTTGAATTATTACCCGACTTCTTAACGGGAGGAATGGCTGATTTTTCAAAATACAATAATGGTATCAGAGGTGGTAAAGTAAGGGTTAGAGCTAAAATTTCACAGATCGACAAAAAAACTCTCATTATAAATGAGATTCCGTTTTCCACAACAACATCCTCCTTAATTGATTCAATAGTTTTAGCAAATGACAAGGGGAAAATTAAAATAAAAAAGATTGACGATAATACTGCCGAAAACGTTGAAATAGCGATTCAACTTGCACCAGGTGTATCACCCGATCAAACCATTGATGCTCTTTACGCATTTACAAATTGTGAAGTAAGCATTTCGCCCAACTCGTGTATTATAATTGATCAGAAACCTCATTTTATTTCTGTAAAGGAAATCCTGAAGCAAAATACTAATCATACGGTATATCTACTAAAATCAGAACTTGAAATTAGGCTTAGAGAACTTGAGGATCAATGGCATTATTCATCTTTGGAGAAAATCTTTATCGAAAATAGAATATACCTAAGAATTGAAGAATGCGAAACTTGGGAATGTGTAATTGAAACAATCGATGAAGGTTTGGATCCCTTTAAGAAATTACTAAGACGTGAAGTTATAGAAGATGACATTATTAGGCTTACTGAAATAAAGATTAAACGAATTTCGAAATTCAATGCATTTAAAGCTGACGATCAGATAAAAGCAGTTGAAGAAGAAATGAGTGAAGTAAACAATCACCTGGCACATTTAATAGATTATGCTATAAACTACTTCCGGCAGATTAAAAAGAAACACGGCAAGGGTAAAGAACG
>JABMPH010000214.1 GCA_013203805.1 Bacteroidota bacterium
TCAATGGATAACGATTATTCTATATAGTCCGATTCAATTATTTGAGGGGCTATTTAAATATTTTAGATATAAATAACTATTTCCAATCTTCATCTGAATAGAAATGCTGTGAAACAGGTGATGTAAGTTTATATATTTTCTTGATTTCGTTAGATGTTAGTCTATTCTTCCAATTTTTTATACTTTTCTTACTATCACGTTTTAGTTGATGAATATTTCCAGATTTTGTGACCTCTGCTTGATTTTCGCTTGAAGTAGTTAAAACAATATAGTCTTTTACATTAGAAGTAAATGGCAGATTAATACTGTTAAAGATATTCTCAAATTCTACCATAGGATTTATTGATAAATCCTCATGCTTTATATATATCCAATCTGGAAACTCATTTTGGAACTGATAAATTGCATGATGAATACAATTCCATAATATTGATCCAGTTTCAATAATATCATCTGATGAATTCTGAATATTAGTTTTAAAAGTGGAAAGAATATCATCCATTAGCGACGGTTGATTAGTAAAGTTCCGAAAATCGAATTGCCAGCCAACTCGTTTTAAACTACTAACAAAAGCAGCGGGATGGCGTATAAGTATTATATTTTTCGAATTCATATTCAAATGAAACCACTTTGAAGAGAACAATGCAATTGGGTCTTTAAATAGCGGTATAGTATTTTTTGGATTCGCAGAAAATTTAGCATGTAAGCAATCCATGTAATAACGGATTCTCCAAGGAGTATTTCTATAGTTAAAATGATTCGTGTACATTCCATTTGGATTTCGATAATCTGTTTCAGGTAATCGATTCTTCAAATGGAAAGCTTCCTTATATGAATAATTAAACGTGGAAATCCTTTGTAAATGTTTTTGAAATATTTTGCCTTGATTAACTCTAAAATATTTATACCACATATCTAGTTGATAAGATCTTCTTAGTAATCCATTTGGCTGAAAAGGATCTGGTATATATAAAATATTCTCAGATTGAGAAATGACTTTCCCTACCCAAGTAGTTCCTGAACGGTGGGAACCGGTGATAAGGATTGAAAATAGACGAGACATAGTTTGATTTATTTCAGAATTTTAGTAATAAATCGATTTAATCTATGTTTAATTGCAATTTTACTCATAACACTATTTTTTGAGTCGAAATCATGGATTTCATGAGCTAATTCAGAATTATCCTCAATCATATATTTAATTTTGTTGCGAAAATGATCAAATAATCGAATATCTAATTGATTGAATTTGTTTATTGTGGTATCTGCAATTTTGTTTTCTTCATTTGTCTTATTTGTATTTGTTTTATTTGCGATTGAGTAAAAAGGAGTTTTCCAACCAAGTAGGTTCTTCAGAATAACGATTGAATTATTAAATTCTTCAGTAATGCCAATAAATAGAAAATGATTGTTTATATTTTCCATAGCTTGATCAAATAACCAATCAGGATTTGTTCCATATTCAGCCTGATTATTACTATTATAGTTGCCTGCGATTAATCGTGTTTGTCCATTATTCAATAAAATGTTTCTTTTACTGTTTATATATTCATTTAAAGAATATTTTTGAGTATATGAGTGATCAGGGTGTTGTTTCATTTTCATTGCAAAACGATATATTGATTTCACACGATTAATGGGTTTTCGTAAAAATGTAATGTAATGATAATTGCCATTTAAATATTTATGAACACCAAATGGAAAGTGTCCTTTTATTACGTCATAAATATCAATATTGACTTCATTATTTATTTGATTTACTGCTTCTTGGAAATGTGAGATTTCAAGAATGGTCTTTTTTGAATATTGGGACTCGATTATATCCCTTAAGGTCGTTCCCCCTGTCCGAGGTATATGCAAGAACAGCGTTGTATCATTCATATTTATTTTTCATATTATCGCGAAACTTAGGAAGAAAAGTCGCAAAATAAATATAATAGATGAATTTAATTAAGGAGAATTACCAAGATTGTGTACCTAAATTTCTATCTTTAATTAACTGAAGAAAAAAATATTTGATTTCCAAACGCATATTTATTGTAGGATGTCCACGATCAGGAACAACTCTGCTTCAAGGTTTACTTTCTACGCATCCTGATTCTGTTTCATTCACTGAAAGTCATTTTTTTGATTTTTGCATTAAAAAACCAAAAGATTCCTTTTTTTACTATGTGGATAGAAACGCGAATAAGCATTTAGTTTCATTTCTCACTGATAATAAAGTTCATAATGAAGATGCAAAATCTATTATGGATCATATTCCTCAAAAACCACTAATTCCTGGTTATGGAGTAATTAAATGGTCGAAATATTTCATTTCTATATTTGATAGAATAGCTGAAATTAATTCAAAAAATATTTGGATAGAAAAAACTCCTGACCATCTAAATAGGATTGACTTAATTGAAAAAACATGTCCAGATGCAATTTTTGTTCATATTATTAGAGATGGGAAAGATGTGGTTGCTTCATTGTACAACGCATCAAAAAAATGGAAAAAAAATTATACGATTAAACAGTGCATAGACTTTTGGAATAATGCAATTCAAAAATCATCAGAATGTTTAGGTAAAAATAATCACACATTTATTTCATATACGGATTTAGTTAAGGATTATAATTTATTAGTGAATAATTTTTTTATTGAAAATAATATGAATTCAATAGACGACTTAGAAATAAAGTATAGAAGAGGTGTTTCGAAGATAATTACTGAAAAGGAGGCTTGGAAAAGCCAGAATTATAAAAGAATTAAACACCAATCAAAATTTTATGAAACATTTAATAGAAATGAACAAAAATTTATTATGGAATCGTTAGATGTGTTCTTATATAAATCACTAATAAATCGTAGTTGATTGTATGATATCAATTGCAAATAAAATTCAATCAATTATTGCCTGCCCAGTATGCAAAAACCACATCAAACAAAATGAAGATATTTATCATTGTGAAAATTGCATGATAAACTATTTTAATGTTGATAGTAAACCCTACTTGATTATTGACAAAGATATAAATGAGCTATCAGCAAAACATAGATCAAATAACGCACTTTATAAAGAAAGAATAAAAAATATCATACCTACCCCTGATATACGATTATGGTCGAAGAAATCTAAAATATTAATTAAGAGAATATTAAATGATATCCAACCAGATTCGGATGATACTGTAACTTTAAATATAGGTTCAGGATCTGAACGAATATTGACTAGAATTTTCAAAAATTATATTAAGTGAATAAAGATTATTTGAATATAAATATATTCAACATGATTAATTGAAATTATATGTATTTTCTTTTCTAATCGAAAATCAAATTATTTTAAAAATATCAGAGGAACCATTTGTTATCACAGCGGCAAAGAAATATTCTCGACACTGCACTTGGAGTTATAGAAGATACAATAATATCTCCTTTTATAAATCTGAGAAGTATTGACCCAGAGCCTATATTCATTATAGGTGCTCCAAGGTCTGGTACCACCGTTTTTTATCAATGGTTCGTTCATTATCTAGAAACAAACTTTTCCTATTTATCAAGAGTTGGAGATCTCTTTCCAAGTGCCAGTTTATCTGCAAATTGGGTTGGATATAAATTATTTGGAAAAGATTTAGATATTAGTAAAGTTTCGGAATATGGACAAATCAAAGGCTATATGGCATTGTCTGAAGGTAATAGAGTATGGCATAGATATTTAAAATCAACCTCCGATTATGTCTCTCCTGAATCAATCAGTCATAAAGAGTTAAGATTCCTTACAAAAGTGGTCAAGAAACATTGCTATTTTTTCAATAGCTTAATATTTATAAATAAATCTCCTCATAATTCACTTCGAGTGAATTATTTAAAAACAATTTTCCCGCGATCAAAATTTATAGTATTAATAAGAGATGGTAGAGATGTCTCAAAATCATTGTTGAATGCGCGAAATCACTTCTATGGTAGACCCGATAAATGGTGGTCAGTTAAACCAAATAATTGGAACGACATTGATATACTCCAGCCGCACATTGCTTGTGCAAAACAGTGGCAGAGTATTACGTCTGATATGTTAAATCAGATTAACACATTGGATATTAATTCACATATTACATTGCGATATGAAGATTTTTTAAACCAACCTTTTGTTGAATTAAAAAAGTGCTATGAGAAATTTGATCTTAGATATAGTAAAAATAAAGAATTGACCAATTTATCTCATCCTACATCATATAAAAGCTATTTTTCCGAGGAAGAAATTAGTGAAATTAATGGTGCGATTTATGAAACTTTAAATCAATTTGACTACATATAGGAGTATATATGGATTGCATATTATTAGCTGCTGGTATTGGACAAAGAATGGGTGAGAAAATTCCTAAGCAATTTTTGCGATTAAATGGAAAACCAATAATTATTTATTCACTTGAAATCCTTAACAAGTATAATTCAATTAACAATATATTTATAACATACAATGAAGATTATTATGATTTATATTCTTCAATTATTAAAAATTATAATTTTCACAACTGTAAATTAATTCCAGGCGGGAAAACAAGGCATGAAAGTGTTTATTTAGCACTTCAATATGTGAAAACAAACCGTGTATTGATCCATGAAGCTGCTAGACCATTTATTAGCACTGATCAAATCCAACAGTTAGAGAAGGAAACGGGTGACGCAATAATACCAACTATACCGGTACCTTTTACCGTTTCATGTGGTGATGAGTATATGACTAGCGAACTTGATAGGTCCGTCTTAAAAAATATTCAACTACCTCAGCTATTTAATACACAATCATTAATGCATGCTCATAAAAAAGCTCATCAAGAAAATTATATTGCCACTGAGGATGGTATTTTGATGTATAGAACTGGTTACGAGGTCAAATTTATACCAGGATCAGAAAATAATATAAAAATTACTACGCCACTCGATTTGGCAATATCTGAAATAATTGACCGTGGCATGGAGTTAATTTGATGGTTATAAATGTAGCGATGGTCACAGGTGCGAGTCGCGGTATTGGTGCCGCTATAGCACAACGATTATCTGATTCAGGAATTATTGTAATACTGGCTGCTAGAGATAAAAAGAAGATGAAAGAAAATACACAGTATTTTACTAATGAATATAGTGTGGTTCAAACCGACGTTCGCGATGAAAAATCGGTGATAGATTTAGTTAATTATGTTTATAAAAAATATAGTAAAGTTGATATTCTTGTAAATAATGCAGGCTATGTTGAACCTTTGAGCTTACTAGAAATGTCGAAAGAAATATGGGACAATACCCTATCTTCAAATATAACAGGGACATTTTTAATGACCCGTGAAGTCGTCCGCTACATGAAGAAAGATGGTGGTAAAATTATTAATATTGCATCCACGGCTGGTCTTTCACCGCGTCCCGGGTGGAGTGCTTATGCGGCAAGCAAAGCTGCAGTGATTAGTTTTAGTTTAACTATGGCTGAGGAATTACGTGATTTTAATATAAAAGTATATCCTGTTTGTCCTGGGAGA
>JABMPH010000215.1 GCA_013203805.1 Bacteroidota bacterium
ATGATTTCAGCTACATGTTCGCCAAAGTCCTTTTCAATATTTTTAATTGAATATTGGGTTTTTTGATCAATTCCATGTAATAATGCACAAATTGCTGAAGTTGGTCCTAAGCCAATTTCTCGGACAGCAATTATAGCAATATCAAGATTATAAAGGATAAATGGACGTCCATCGGCTGTAGTAGTTTTACTATAAATATCAGATGCAATATCGAATGCAAGCTTTATCGATACTATATCAACAGTAGACATAGCTGTTGAACTACATTCTATTAACTCATTATACTTATCAGATATAACATCTTCAAATGAATTCATTGTTAAGATTAAATATTTAGCTTGTAAAACTTCATGTTATAAATTAACTAAAGAGATATTTATGTTCGTGCGAAATATCTTCAATGAAATAAAACAGTACTCAAAGATAACAATTTTTTTGTCAAATTATTACTAATTTTAAAATGTAAGAGTCGATTAAAGTTCTCTATATTCCACAATTATTGTGCTATTTTTGCGTTGGCAATAAATAACTTTTTTTGCAAATGAAACAGTCGAGGGAATTATTTGTTATACTGCTGATTGTATGCGGAATATCAACTGCAGCCATTGGGCAAATAATAAAAGGTGAAGCAATTTTAGGTTTAAATTTAACTCAGGTTGAAGGAGATGAAGTTCATGGTTTTAGAAAACCAGGATTAAATATTGGTTTTGGAGCACTAATACCTTTTAAGAAAAACTGGGATGTCTGTTTAGAGGTAACCTACAATCAAAAAGGAGCAAGGCAAAAGGATCAATATAATGATACAGACTCTATTGGAAATATAATTACTGGTGCTTATAAACTCCGGCTTAATTATGTTGAAGTTCCAATATTAATACAATATACTGATAAAGACTTTATAACCTTGGGAGCTGGATTTTCATGGGGTCGCTTAGTAGGCATTCAAGAGTGGGAACATGGTAACCTTCAAGCAACTACTCTATCAAGCGGCACATACGATAAAAACGATTTCAGTTATATAATTGATGTTAGGATTAAAGTATATGGGCCACTCAAATTTGGAGTTAGATACCAAAACAGCATGATGAAAATTAGAACACGTGAATTTTCCGATTTTGCAGGGGGCACCTGGACCAGGGATCAGTTTAATAAAGTTCTTACTTTCAAACTTGTATATATCTTTAATGAAGAAAAAAGCACCAGTAACCTTAAAGCACCAACTCCATAATGAAAACATCAAAATATTGGGTTGATAAACTTTGTCTTCTTCCCCACCCCGAGGGAGGTTACTTTAAAGAGATTTATAGATCAGCAGAAAAAGTGTGTTCAAAATCATTGCCAACCCGTTTTAAGGGTGATAGATCGTTTTCCACATCCATATATTTCCTTCTCGAAAAAGGTCAATTTTCAGCATTTCACAGGATTAAATCTGATGAAATATGGCATTTTTATGATGGTGATCCATTAACTGTTTATGTAATTGATAGCGACGGTGAGTTGATACAATATAAACTTGGGCTGGATCCTGAAACAAATACCTTACCCCAAGTTACTATCCCTGCCAATTGTTGGTTTGCGTCCGAATCAAATGGAGAATTTACATTGTCTGGTTGTACCGTTTCTCCTGGATTCGATTTTGAAGATTTTGAAATGGGCGATAGAGATACCTTATTAAGTAAATACCCGAACTTAAAGGAAATTATCCTGCGTTATACAATGGATTAATTACACCGACGAAAATCATTGAAATACTAAATGACTAACCCATATAAGGCATATAAGAAAATAGGGGTTATAGGGATATAAGGGTTATAAGGTTTTGGGAAATGAATAGATTATCAGTAATATCTAAATCCTCCTAAATAACAATCGAACAATCGAGCAATCTAACAATCGAGCAATCGAACAATTGAACTACCTTTACACTATGGTTTATGCTTTAGGAGAATCTTTGCTGGATATTATAATAAGTTCGATGGATGATGTTGTAGTAAGGCCTGGTGGGGCAATGTTAAACACTTCCATATCCCTTGGTAGATCAAATATTGATGTATCATTAATTACTGAATTAGGCGACGATAATACTTCTGATTTGATACTTTCATTTCTTAAAGATAATACTGTATATCGCCAATATGTAAATCTTTACTATAAAAACAACACATCACTGGCTTTAGCGTTTTTAGATGACAACAAAAAACCAAGCTACACTTTCATCAAAAACTATCCTGAGAATAGAAACTTTGAGACATTACCAAATTTTAACAATAATGATATTCTATTGTTTGGATCGCTTTATTCGCTAGACAAGCAAATAAGGGCACAGATATTAACTATGGTTAAAAATGCCCGAGAAAGAAATTCATTAATTATATACGATCCTAATATCAGACATGCCTATCATCTTAACGATGATGAACTACTTCAAGCGATTTTTGAAAATATCAAGCTTTCAACAATTATTAAGGGCTCTGACGAAGATTTCTCAAATATCTTTGGTAATCCTGATTTGCAATATCAAATAGCAAAAATTAGAAAGCTAAATGAAAAAGCGTTAATTATTATTACGCTTGGCGCAGATGGTTTGGTTGCAGACTTTAATAATCAGCAAATTAAATTACCAGCAATAGAAACAGAAATTATAAGCACAATTGGCGCTGGCGATGCATTTAACGCAGGTATTATTTACTCGATCATAAAGTTAAACATAAAAAGTCAAATTGATCTGAATAATTCCCTTGAAGAAATTCTAACTATAGGATTGAAGTTTTCGGCACAAGTTTGTAATTCGATTGATAATTATATTGATTCCATTCCTGTTAACGAAAGAAAAAAATAGTATTTCTCCTTTGTTATCTCTTTTATTCAACATTCAAGTTATAACACTAGATTGTTATTATCAACAAAACAATTCCATAATCTTTTAGCGGAATTAATAATTCTTTTTCCTAAACTTACTTTTAGCCTGAGATGCCAGATCATCGAGTTTATCTTTAATCTCATTCATTTCTTCACGAAAGGATTTCTCAATATTTGAAATAGTAACAGGATCACCTTGCATCTCAAGTTTTTCGCTAATTGTACGAGCCGGAGGAATAATGGCCCATAGTATCAGATATGCAAGAATGCTTAAGCCCGAAATAGTTACTATAACAAATCCAATTCTAAACCATACAATATCAAGGCGAAAATATGCTCCTAAACCTGAGCAAACACCACCTATCATCCTGTTATCAATATCACGAAAAAGGCGTTTACGTCCTACTTGGATTACATCTGGATCACTATAATCAGAAGTTGTATCTTCCTCAAACTCCGATGGTTTACCCATTATGGCTATTACTTCGTTAACATCCTCCATTGTAATAATTTCTTTTTTACTATTAAGCTTCTGCTGAAATAATTCAACAATACGAGCCTCTATATCTATAATAATTTCGTCACCCCCCTGGGTATTTTTAAAATGCCTATTTATTTGTTTGAGATATGATTTTAGTTTTTCAAAGGCTTCTTCATCCACATGAAAAATACTTCCGCCAATATTTATGTTCATTATTTTATTCATCGTTGTTGGTTTTATAGTTAATTAAACTATTCACAGAATTTGATAACTGCATCCAATTTTCTTTTAGTGATTCCAGTACTTTACTACCAGTTTCAGTTAAGCTATAGTATTTTCTGGGTGGTCCTGATGTTGACTCTTCCCATCGGTAACTAAGCAAACCATCGTTTTTAAGCCGGGTAAGCAAAGGATAAATAGTTCCCTCTACCACTAACAGCTTTGCTTCCTTTAAGGCTGTTAGTATATTAGAAGCATAAACTTCTTCATTCGAAATTACTGACAAAATGCATAATTCCAGAACACCTTTCCTCATTTGGGCATTTGTTTTCTCTAGTTTCATTCCGCAAACATACAACAAATTACAGTACTATGCTATACATAGTTCTATATTTTTTACATTATATTTATAATCGCCTGTATATTTGTGCTTCATGATTAAATAAATCATTAACCATAAAACTAATTACTAAAAAATACGCAATATTGTTACTTTTTATGGAATAACTTTCCGATTAATAGCATATTAAATTTACCATTTACAATTATATTTGCGACTAAATTGGTAATATATATGAAAGTTTTAATACTAAATGGTCCAAATTTAAACCTTACCAGTGAAAGGGAGACAAAACTATACGGTACACTATCTTTTGAAGATTATCTTGATGAGTTAAGAAACAGGTTTCCGAATATGGATATTAGTTACGATCAATCGAATATTGAAGGTGAGATTATCAACAAAATGCAGGAGGCAAATTTCGAATACGATTCAATTATACTAAATGCTGGCGCATATACTCATACTTCGGTAGCAATAGGTGATGCCGTGAAAAGCCTGGAAATTCCTGTTATTGAGGTTCATATGTCAAATATTTTTTCAAGGGAAACTTTCCGCCATACAAGCCATATAGCTCCCTATTGCGTTGGAAGCATATCAGGTTTTGGAATGGATTCGTACCGACTGGCACTGGCTTACTTTCGAAGCGCTTAACTAAACCCTTTATTAAGGTCATCAAACTTCTTCTTTCTCAACAAGTAATGGTCGACAACTATATTCCCATTATAAACTTTTGTCACCTTTTTTCGAATTGTTTTTTTTCTCTTCCGTCTTATTTTTTGATAGTTCCGGTAAAAATAAATATGCGCCCTTATAACGGCAATAAAGTCAGCAAACCCTCCCTGCATTAAAAATTTAAGGCCTGCCAACCCATCCAAAAATAATCTGGTTAACAGTACTCTATGTAGTTTTTTTGAGGGAAGGTTCTTATAAAGAAGAATAAAATTATTTCTAAAATTCAAGTATGTTTTCCATGCTGAACCAACTGGTAACGTTCCACCTCCCACATGATAAACTTTTGAAGTTGGACAAACCATAACTCTATGCCCAAGACTTTTTATTCGCCAACAAAAATCAATTTCTTCCATGTGTGCAAAAAAGTCATCATCAAAACCATTCAATTGATGGAAAAGGTCAGCTCTTATAAACATGCATGCCCCTGTGGCCCAAAATATTTCCACAGAATCATCATATTGACCCGTATCTTTCTCCAGGACTTGAAATAATCTTCCACGGCAAAAAGGGTATCCTAATTTATCAATATATCCTCCACTAGCTCCAGCATATTCAAATTCCGACTTGTTATGATATGATATTATTTTGGGTTGACAAGCCCCAATTGTTGAATCACTTTCCATTAAATTAATCACGGGGTTAATCCAATTTTCACATACTTCAATGTCTGAATTTAATAGAATGTAATATTCAGCATCTATTTTCTTTAAAGCTAAATTATACCCAGTTGCAAATCCACCATTAGATTCATTCTGTATAAGTTTCAACTGGCTAAACTCTTCTTCAATTAATTCTACTGATCCATCAGTTGAGCAATTATCAGCTACCCATATTTCGGCATCATTCGAACTAAATTTAATTACCGATGGAAGAAACTTTTTTAAAAATTTTACTCCATTATAATTAAGTATTACTAATGCAACTTTTTTCAATTAAAGATAATTATTAGATTATAATCTTAATATTCAGATATAATTATGAAGATATTGCTAAAAAGTTTACGAAAATAAAACTCTTTTTGTAGTTATCAATATTTAACTTGATAATAGTAACAGAAAAATTGACAAGAAGTTTTGTTCTAATATGATTTACCAAGGTTGTACATAAGATTCCGTTGCTTTGCCGCCCCATGTATCTGGGATAATATTATCATCAATACTATTGGGATCCCAAGTACGACGATAAACAATAGTTTCCCATCTATAGTTACTTAGCTCGCCAACAGCATTTGAGTGAATAAGTTGAAAATCATTTGTAACAATATCATGTGTGTAGTATACAAACTTTTTATCCCGTTGATCGCCTAATTGATAATAATGCCAAATCTCATATGGGTAACCTGCTGGTTCAAAATGGTGTTCAGAAATAATATTTGGTTGCCCATATTGTAAATAAACCCTGCCCCTGTCGGTTTCATACCCTTCGTGAGATACGGACTTAAAATTCTTGTTTGCCTGCTTAACCAATAAGAGATAATCAGTCCAGGCAACTTCAGGATTCAATTTATCACGATCAAGCCAAAAGTTCAAAAAATATTTCCTTAGCTCATTAATATCAGCTGAGGCAAGTTGTTGTTTAGCATATGCACGCTCAATGTCGGTTGAAATTGGAGATAAATATTTAATATAAGTATATAATGTGTCACGACTTCCTATGTTTTCAACAAAAGTATTTTGAGTATTTACTACAAGTAAATTTGTTAAACTGAACTGTGCACTTGGATTATAGCGCTGAAAGAAAATTTCCTTACCTGCAATAAGTTCATTGAGTCTGTTCCTTGCTTCTAGCACAAGCAAATAATTACCGCTTGGTAATTCAGCAATATTGAATGAACTAAGTATCGGAATTACATTTTGTGGTACAATTCTCTTTCGGGTTATATATTGATCAAGTTTCTTATCTGCCTCAAAAGGTCGGATATAATATGTTAAGAGGAAGGCATCATCACCTAAAACTTCCTTTGAATTATATAATTCAGCATAAAACGAAATATTTACTACCGACTGAGGTAAATAATTAAAAACATAAGGAGTTAATATATATCCGTTTTTTGAAAAAGTACTTTCCTCATCCGATTTCACAAAAGAACTGAGTAGCTCAATATCTGAAAAAACAACCTCCTCATCCGGAAAATCAATAGTAAAACTTGCATTTGATTTCATTTCTTCTTGATCACTATTACTATCTCGTAAAGAAATCTCCATATTGTATTCACCTTCTGGCAGGGCATATCGCTGAACATCTAGCATATTTAGTTCTTTTTCAACAGTATCAGTTACAATTGGTCCGGCCAAATTGTATTTAGCGAAATTCACAATAGAATCGCCAATTTTAAAAAGTATTTGTACATCAACTGCTCCTTGAAAATTTCCATCATCTAACTTACGATATTCAATACTCTTTCCATTAACGGTTAAATAGGTTTCAATATAAGGATTATTATCGGGTGTATTAAAGGCTGAATATGATAGGTATGCTCTTAAATTTTGACTGTTGCATGTTATTGAAAACAAGACAAAAATCACAGTATATGATATAATTTTTTTCATCGGTTGATATATTAGTTTATGCAAAGTTAAATTAATTGAATTGTACGATCAATATTTTTATACAAAAATAGAGCCAGCATCTACATGTAATGGTTTATTATCTTTGAAATTAGAAATGAAGCAATGATTACATACATGAATTTGACTAATTTAGCTAACTAACAAGTAATATCATTGTCAACAAACCGTAACATAGCCGACTACTACAACCAAACTCTCAATCATTATCAAAATTGGTGGAAACTCGATAATAACCTGGCCGTTCATTATGGTATTTGGGATGAGAGCACAAGTAACTTTCAGGAGGCTCTGGCAAATACAAATCGCTTATTGATGGAAACTGCCAATATAAAAGAGAGTGAACATATTCTTGATGCCGGTTGCGGTGTTGGTGGTTCGGCCTTTTATCTAGCCCAACAAAAAAAAGTAATTGTAGAAGGAATTACATTAAGTGAAAAACAACACAATTATGCCACCAAAAAATGCAAAGAATTAAACCTTGAAAATCAAGTTAATTTTTCAATTCAGGATTATACCAATACGAATTTTAAGGATAGTAGCTTTGACGTAATATGGGCTATCGAAAGTATTACATCTGCACCTAATAAAATAAAATTTATAAATGAAGCCCATCGATTATTAAAAACAGGAGGCCGAATAATTATTGCTGATTATTTCAAATCAAAGGAGCATCAAAACGACCCTAAGAAATTATTGGAAAAATGGAGAATACTATGGAGTATGGCTCCATTTGATACGATTGAAAGTTACTCTAAGGCTTTTGAAGAAAATGGGTTTAAACTCACAGTTCATAAGGATGTAACAAAACAGATAACTCCTACAGCTAAAAGAATGTACTGGTCATTTTTATTGGGGGGACCTTTAGCGTTGATTTATAATTCGTTTAATAAACCTTCTCCTTTTGCTCGAAATCACTACAAGTCTGGACTTTATCAGTATAAAGCCCTTAGAAAGAAATTATGGAATTATAATGTACTATTATTCGAGAAGGTTGACAGCGACAAAAAAGGAAATTAATAGTCATTTTTTATTTGATACGCGATAGTTCTGAGCATATTTCGTGGTTTCTCCATATCACAAATTAACTGCTTACGTGTAAAAGAATCAATAGTAAACAACCCATTATTTTTGTTTTCTAATTTTTGATATTGATCCAAACAAACAAACCCCCTGTTAATTACTGGCATTACAATATCTAAAAATTGTATGATTTGTTTATTTAGATAATGCATCTTGTAACTCAAATCAATAAATGAGACTAACTGTTCACGATAAAGCTTTCTAATTTCATAAACTATATGTATCGTAGTTGGAATAGTATAAATCTTACTCTTATAATCTTTATAAATATCAAAAATATCATTTTCAAATTGCATTAATGCGCCTAGCTGAAACAATGCCTCTTTCTCTCCTTCTAAAGTTTTATTATCGAAACCCGATCTGTAAAACAATACAGAGTCACCACCTTTTTTTTGAGTTATTTCCCATATACGGTCTTTTATTATATCTGAGTTCTCCTGCTCCACACTAAAATTTTGGGCTTCAAAAACTGCCAGAAGCTGCTCAATAATTAACTCAGGATGTGATGCTTTCTCCAAAGCTTTCATATAAAAATCAAGAAAAAGCTGCTGGCTTGAAGTCTCGGCTGATATACTCTCAGGTGCCTTTACCATTTTAATTATTTGCTCCTCGGGTAATTTTTGGTCATCAAAAAAATCATCAAACAAACCAGTAATAACTCCCTGACTTGTGCTAGCCCAACGTTCCGAGTCCGACATTGGTTTTCCTCTCAAAACACAAAAAGCTTCGCCAAGAATAGAAGGTACAGCAAGTCCATAATACTTATTTATTTTAACAAAATCCTTTTGACTTAGAGTGCCATCATTCTTAACTTCTGCATTTTGTAACATAGGTGTTATGTTCTTTTGCAGAAACTTCTTTTGAATATTGATGGATTGAATGATCCCAAGAAAAATTAAAGGGAGTTTTATAGTATTTCGAAGTTTACTCATTTATTGATTGAATGGTAATTGAACAAATCTAAATCTAAAATACTAATTTGCGCTTACCTAACATGAATATCTGAGGCAAAACAAGGCAAATAAAAAACCGAAACCAGTAACAACTGATTTCGGCTTTGTAGTTAAACCCGGAATATGCATTAGAAAATCTATTCCGATTTACAATTACTGCAAAATATAGCACTTCGTTAAGTTTTGAAGCCTCACCATAGCAGTGCTATGCTTTTATTTCAAAACCTTATATTTTATTGTAATTGTAGCTCTCATAACGAAGTTCCAATGCATAATCCGGGTTAAAAAGTTTTTACAAATTATAATAGAACAGTATTAACAAGTCTCGCAGCTTCTTCAAGGCGTATAGCTGAATGAACTTTAAGACCTGATGCATCAATTAAGGCTTTTCCTTCAGTAGCATTAGTTCCCTGAAGTCGTACAATAATAGGCACACTAATATCTCCAATGTTTTTATATGCATCCATAATTCCCTGGGCAACTCTATCGCATCGTACAATTCCGCCAAAAATATTAACCAGTATAGCTTCAACAGATTCATCTTTCAGGATAATTCTAAAGGCCTCCTCCACACGTTTTGCGTCAGCAGTACCTCCAACATCCAAAAAATTTGCAGGATTACCACCCGACATTTTTATCATATCCATCGTTGCCATGGCTAGTCCTGCACCATTTACCATACATGCAACATTTCCATCAAGCTTAACAAAGTTCAAATCATATCTGCTTGCTTCAACTTCGGTTGGGTCTTCTTCGTTAAGATCCCTCATATGCGCAATATCCTTATGACGATAAAGGGCGTTATTATCGATAGTAACCTTTGCATCAGCGGCATAAATCATACCGTCGGCTGCTTTAATTACAGGATTTATCTCAAACATGCTACTGTCAGAACCAACATAAGCTTTGTACAGGGCTGGAACAAATTTTACCATCTGCTTAAATGCAATGCCACTAAGACCAAGATTAAATGCGATTCGTCGTGCTTGAAAACCGGTCATTCCTACTTTAGGATCAATAATTTCAGTAAAAATTTCCTCTGGAGTTTCTTCAGCAACTTGTTCAATATTCATTCCACCTCGTGGTGAATACATTACCATATTACGTCCCAAATCACGATTGAGAAGTATGCTCATATAATACTCTTCAACACTTTCAGAACCAGGGTAATATATATTTTGTTCAACAAGAATTTTTCTAACTAATTTTCCTTCTTTTTTTGTTTGAGGAGTTACAAGCATCATACCCAAAATCTCATCAGCATAAGCTTTTACCTCATCCAGCGATTTTGCAATTTTAACTCCACCCCCTTTTCCACGTCCACCCGCGTGAATTTGCGCTTTCACAGCCCATTTATCTGATCCTGTTTGTTTTTGTATTTCTTTAGCTGCCTCAACAGCAGCTTCAGGCGATTTTGCCACAATACCTATGGGAACTGTAACGCCAAATCCCTTTAGTATAGATTTTCCTTGATATTCGTGTAAATTCATAGTTTGAATAAGTTATAACATGCTTTTTCGAAGGCCAAAAGTAGTACAAATATAATTATCTAGATGTTTTAAATATACAAAGTTTATTGTAATGTTATATTTAGACACACTTTTAAATTAGTACTATCTTTGCCATAATTAATTTCAAACTATGATTGTTGCTGAAAACATAATTAAGTCCTACAGTAGTGTTGATGTTCTGAAGGGCGTTAATCTTAATATTAAGCAAAGCGAGATAGTTTCAATAGTTGGTAAGTCCGGTGCCGGTAAGTCAACCCTATTACAAATTATGGGAACCATTGAAAATGCTGATGCAGGTATCATTAATATTGCAGGTGTTGATATTCACAAGTTGACCAACAAACCATTGGCTGATTTTAGAAACAAAACAATTGGTTTCGTATTCCAGTTTCATCATTTACTACCTGAGTTTACAGCCTTGGAGAATATATGTATGCCTGCATTTATTGCAGGTTTGAACAAGAAAACTGCTGAGAAAAAAGCATATGAATTACTGAATTTTTTAAATTTAACTGATAGAGCCGAACACAAACCCGATGCTATGTCGGGTGGAGAACAGCAAAGAGTTGCTATAGCAAGAGCCCTCATTAATAACCCGTCGGTAATACTTGCGGATGAACCATCGGGAAATCTTGATTCAACGGCATCAAATGAACTTCACAAACTCATAATAAGACTTAGAGATGAATTTGGACAAACATTCGTTATTGTAACACATAACAAGGAGTTGGCCGAAATGGCTGACAGGAAATTAGAGATAATAGATGGTATAATTTCCAAATAAAAATAATTACGAACAATATTCGTTATCACAGACAAGAAATATCTAGTTACCAAAAAATAGTTGTTAAAAAAAATATGCAGGCATACTTAAATAAAATAAAACCCGGAATTCAATATAAAATCATCACCATTGTTATTGCTATGTTTTTCGGAATTATATCATTCGCTCAACAAGCAACAACTTATGATGAGGCAATTATTTATGGGGATAAAAAGTTTGCAACATCTAGTTTTATGGATGCAAAAGCTTATTATCAACAAGCACTAAAGATAAAGCCTGATGACGAATATGCAAATACTAGAATCGCTGTAATTGTTGAAAAAATGAAGACTTCAATGGCAGCCGAAGATGAGTATTATGATATTATTGATTATGCTGATGAGTTATACGATAATAATAAACTTAATGATGCAATTACGCAATATAATAAGGCATTAAAACTTATTCCAAATGATGAATACGCTTTGTCGAAAGTTCGTGAAATTGTTGAATTGCAGACAAGCGAAAGAGATAAAATAGAAGCATTCGACAAAGCAATGGAAGCAGGCAAAGTATATCTTGCTGATGAAGAATTTGATAAAGCGATAGCGTCATTTAGCGAAGCAGCTGGTATATTTCCTGATAAAGATTCTCCTGTTACCGAACTAAGCAATGCAAATAGGCTGAAAACAGAATACGAACAAAAAGAAGAGCGTTTTGATCAGAAATATGATGAAGCAGAGAGATATTTTTTAATTAAAAACTACTCGGAAGCACTCAAATTATTTAAAGAAGCCGAAGAAATAATTCCTGAAAATGAACAAGCTAAACAGAAAATTTCTCAACTAATACCACTGGCCGACAAACAGAAAAAGTACAATAGGCAAATTGAAAATGCCGATGAGTATTATATAAGCAAGGATTTTATTTCTGCCCGAAAAGAGTATTTATATGCAACAGAATTATGGCCCGAAAAGAATTATCCTGCTGATATGATTGCTAAAATCAATGATAAACTTGAAGGTGAGAAAGAAAATCTTGAAAAAAACTACAACAATTATATTTTTGGGGGCGATAGTTTAATCGAACTAAAAGAATATTCTTTGGCACTTGGGAAGTATAACCTGGCTTTAAACCTTAAACCCAATGAATCTTATCCTAAATCAAAAATATCAGATATTGAAGCAATTTTTGAAAATAGAAGAAAAGCGGCTGAATCAAATTACACAACACTTATAGCAAGTGCTGATAGTACGTTTAGTGCAGGGTCGTATAATATAGCCAGAGATAGTTACCAAACTGCTCTCGAGGCTAAACCTGATGATGAGTATCCAGCGTCTCAATTGTTAGAGATTGATAAAGTTCTCGAACAACTTGCTGCGATGAATAAAGCCGATCAGGAATATAACAACATTATACAACAAGCCGACAAACTATATAATACAGGTAACTATGATATGGCCATCGAAAAGTATCGAGAAGCTCAGGTATTGAAGTCACTTGAAAGCTATCCTCAAACTAAAATTGATGCTATAAACGTTTTTATTGCCAATGCGGCCAAACAAAAGCAGATTGATGATAAGTATAATGAGTTAATTATTATTGCAGTAAAAGAGTTTCATAATGATAAACTTACAGAAGCCCGAAGCCTTTATGTAAATGCATCGGAGTTGAAACCGGAAGAAAACATGCCAAAACTTCAGATTACCATAATTGACAGTTTGATTGTGGTAAAGGAAAATATGGCTATGACTAGACAACAATTTGACAGCCTAGTTACCGAGGGTGATTCCCATTTGGAAAATAAGGAATATGAACTCGCCATAAAAAAATACGACGAAGCCTTTATTTTATTGCCTGGGGATAAAACTGCACTACAAAAAAAACAAACTGTGCTAACTATCCAGGAAAACCTTCGTAAAGAAGCTGAAAGAAAAAAAGCTTATGACAATGCAATTTCAAAAGGCGATATGCTTTTTGATGAAGGAAGTTTTGAGTTAGCCCGTGTTGAATTTGAAAAAGCCCAATTGCTAATGAATGATCAGGAATATCCGCGTAATCGATTGATTGATATTAGCAAAGAACTGGAAAGATTGGAAGCCGAAAAAGAAGAGCGTTACACACAATCAGTTGCTGATGCAGACATACTATTTGATCAGGGAAGGCATGAAGATGCTCTTCGTAAATATCAGTTGGCCATTAGTATAGTACCATCTGAAAAATACCCACAACAAAGAGCAACTGAATGTCAAGGTTTTATTGCCGAAAGAATGAAGCGATTGTTGGCTGAATATGAAATAGCTATTGCTGATGCTGATAAGCTGCATGAAGCCAAGGTATATGATAGAGCAATTGTGGCTTATAGAAAAGCTGGAACCATTAAACCTGATGAAACTTACCCCGGTGAAATGATATACAAAATTGGCAAATTTATTGAGGAAAACTCGATTGTAGATGTTATCAAAAGCGCTGACACTATTACCAAAGGTTCCACTGGCAAATTCGAATTTGAGCCCATTAAGATTAATGTTCGTAAGAGCAATTATATTTTCATCAAAGCACGTAATATTGGAGATAAGCCAGCCAAACTAATATTTAGCTACGGAAGTGATGGTAGCAAAAATGGTGGTTTTGTTGTTCAGGTTATTGAAGGGGAAACATACAACGACTATATTGTTAGAGTAGGAAACCAGTATAAGTGGTTTTCTGAAGACAACAACTGGTTAACCATTTACCCCGAAAATGGAGATGTGGAAATATCGATGCTTAGAATTTCGAAGGACAATTAATATGAGCAAGGAAATACTCAATCAGATTGAAAAGCTAAATCTGGAAATTTTAGACAAACCTGAAAACACAGATCTATTACATACCAGAGCTGGGCTTTTTACTAAAATTCAAAATCATAGTAAGGCAATTAACGATTATATAACAATTATAAAGATTAACCCTTCCGATAATATTGCAGAAGTAAAACTTGAAATGTTACAGACAATTGTGAGATATTCAAATATCGATATCTATGCAAATCCCAATACAAATATGGATCCATGGTTAGAATAAAACCAAATTAATTTGGTAAGTAAAAATTATGCTCGACTTGCTTAATAGTAGTTCCTTTTATATCATTATAATCAATTTTAATACTGTATCCCAATTCACCTTCTAAGGTGCCGGCATAAAGATAACATGTAACATAATCCTTTTCATTCGTATAAGGCAAATTCCAGTATTTACCCCAGAAATAGCCATAAGATGTGGTTATCCCTGATTCCTCAATGGGGAAACCAACATCACCATCACAAAATGTTTTTTGGACAATATATCTGACTGGATAACCAATTACCATTTCATCATTTTTATCAAAAACAAAAATCTTAACTGATAATTCTATTGTGTGCTGTGGAATTATTGTATCACTACACGTTTCTTCATCATTACATGAAGAAATTAACAAAAAGCCAAAAGCTATTAATATTACAATTTTTTTCATAATACCATTTTTATTAACAAGCCATATGATAATAACCTATGTACACGATCGCTAAAGTAATAATTCTGAAAATTAATGTCAATAGTTAATGAAAAAAATACTGTGTCTAAAAAGTGTTTGTTACAATTAGTTTTCTTTGGTAAACTTCATTACCAATAATCACGCTTAAAAAATAAATTCCTGATTTCAATCCCGAAACTTCAATTTCATTAGAGTTAACAATTATATTTTCCCTTTCGTAACAAAGTTTACCTGTCAAATCGAAAACACTTATACAAATAGATGTTGAAGGAAGATACTGTTCAAATCTAAGATTGAAACTCCTTTTACTTGGATTGGGATAAACTTCAAACATTTCATTTTGCGATTCATTAACCCCAACAATAATACTCGGATCCCAAATTGCATTTTTCAATATCCAACTATTTGGATCTATTTCAGCATATAATATGTCTTTGTTAAGCTCAAACGTGTAGCTTTTTGATTTATCGTCATTAATAACATTAATTATTGTATCGGTTCCATCTTCAAATTCAACTCCTATCTCCATGGGCATAATAAAAACTTCTCTCCACCCCATAATGCCCTGATTTTGAACAACTACAACATCTAAATTTCCAGTGGTTCGATTGTACTCGTAATTATAATAATAAATAGGAAAACGTTCGTCATAAATCCATTGCTCAAAAAAGTAATCCAGTTCTTCTCCGCTTACGTCTTCACAAATTGCCTGAAACTCATCTGTTGTTGCCAGCTTATACATAAAGCTATCATCATTGGCATAATCATAAATAATATCAAAGAAAACACTATCGCCAACTACTCCCCTAAGCATGTGTAACACATATGCGCCTTTATTATAAATTATTGGTTGGAAAACAGTATAGGGATTTGAAACATCTTCCAAGTAAACTGTTCCCGCATCATAGAATTCAAAATTTTCCATGTATAACTGATATCCATTAAACCGGTACTCATTAAACAAGGCTTCAGCATAAGATGCAAATCCTTCATTTAACCATCCATGATGCCATGTATGGCAAGTTATCATATCAGCAAACCATTGGTGAGCAAGCTCATGAACCGATACATATAGCCATGCAAGACTCATATTATTTGTAATGGTATTCGTTTGATTTTCGATTGCACCATAATACCCCAACTGTGTCATCGCATATTTCTCGTTAAGAAATGGATATGGACCAAAAATATCAGTAAAAAAACCCATCGCCTCTGGCAATAATGCAACTCCTTCCTGAGCTGTTTCCATATGTGATTCGAAAACATAATAGTCGATTGGGAAGCTGTAATCCACTCCTGTAAACGTATGCTGAAAATGATCATAATTTGAGATGGCAACCATTATATAATAAGGAACACAAGGGTAATAATGCCTCCATCTAAAAGTCTTTTTACCTCCATTAATTTCAATAGTATCGAGTAATCCATTCGACAAAGCAACAACAGTGATTGTTGATATAACGGTATCTTTAATTGTAATATCAATAAATGTTGAGTCGGATTTATCCTCAGTACCATCCTTACATGGCCACCATGTATGTGCCAAATAAGGTGTTGAAAGGGAGGCAATAATTAGTTCATTACCATCATGATTCTCATAACGTAAGCCTTTGTATCCTCCAGCTAGCACAGGTGCTCCCTGATAATAAACTGTAAATGAGATATCATCTCCCACATTATATGATGTCGACAGTGTGATTGTTAATACATTATCCACGAAAGTGTGTGATAATGCCGGATGTGAAATACTATCAATTGTATAAGCATTATCAAGATCGAGTTTGAGTGATGATAATCCATTAATCATAGAAGTAATATGGTAGCTAACACTTCCGTTGATATAGGCTGAATCAAGGGCAATTTCAACATCCAAATGATAAAACTTAACATCGATGGTTGTGTCGTTTGAGAGTATCATATCAACACTTCTTTCCTGAGCATGATTACTATGATCCCAGGCATGTGGATTAATCCTGGCATTTTGGCTATAACTAAACACTGTTAACAATGTCAATAAAGCAACTGATAAATATCTCATAATTATATAAATAAATTATGTTTAAAAACTCCACCGAAATCCAACAACACTATATTATTATGATTAAAAGCTTAATCTCTGGCTATTATTATTCTTATTTGAAGTAAAATCACTGTGTTTTTTATGTAAAGATATGCTAATATAATTTGCCATGAATGAATAATTTATCGTTTTTTCATAGTACTTTTATATCAAATTATTTGCCTGGGATTATGAAAATTTTTAATGTTGACGAAATACGCAAAGCAGATGCTTATACGATAGTACATGAGCCAATAGCATCAATTGATTTAATGGAAAGAGCATCAACCCAAATATTCATTTGGATTAAAGAACATGTAAACAAAACCAACAAAATTCACATTTTCGCCGGACTGGGGAATAATGGTGGAGATGGGATTGCTCTTGGGCGCATGCTTGCAATTGAAGGTTATACAGTGATTGCAAATATTATCAGGTATTCTGCCAATATATCTGAGGACTTCCAAATTAACTATAATCGACTTCTGGAAATTTCGGAAATTACCATAACTGATATCAACAAAGTAGATGATATTGGTGACATATCTTCCGATGATTTTATTGTTGATGCAGTTTTCGGATCAGGTTTAGCTCGTCCAATAATGGGGTTTATTGCTGAAGTGATTTCTAAAATAAACGATTCACAAGCTATAATAATATCAATTGATGTTCCTTCAGGACTTTACGCTGACGAAAGCTCTTTTTCCAAAAAAGGAGAAATTATTAAAGCTGATTACACTCTCTCTTTTCAATTTCCAAAACTTGCCTTCTTGCTTCCAGAAAATGATGTGTATGTAGGGAAATGGGAAGTCCTTGATATTGGTTTGAATCAAAATTTTATCAACTCAACCAATACAAAAACCCATTTTGTCGTAGAAGAAGATATACGGCCACTATTAAAAGTCAGACCGAAATTTTCACACAAAGGTACCTTTGGTCATGCACTTCTGGTTGCCGGAAGTTACGGTAAAATGGGGGCAGCCGTTTTGGCGTCAAAAGCATGTTTGCGATCGGGAGTTGGTTTACTGCACACTCATATTCCAAAATCCGGCATACAGATATTACAAACAGCATCACCTGAAACCATGCTTAGTATCGACCGTTATGATAATTATTTCTCAGAAGTACCTGAACTGGAAATGTATAATGCAATTGGAATTGGACCAGGATTAGGGATGGAACACCAATCACAAATGGCAATGAAACTTTTGATTCAGAATACTACCTGTCCATTAGTTATTGATGCCGATGCTTTGAACATACTCGCAGAAAATCCCACATGGCTCGCATTTTTACCAAAAGGTAGTATACTAACTCCACATCCTAAAGAATTTCAGAGACTGGTTGGTGGCTGGAGTGATGATTTTGAACGTCTAGACAAACAAAAAAAACTAGCTCAAAAACATAATATTTATGTAATACTAAAGGGAGCAAATACTAGTATTTGTTTTCCTGATGGGCAATGCTTTTTTAACTCCACTGGAAATCCGGGAATGGCAACTGCAGGGAGTGGCGATGTGCTTACCGGAATAATTACCGGACTTTTGGCCTCTGGCTATTCATCAGGTATTTCATGTATTCTTGGAGTTTATCTTCACGGATTATCGGGTGATATTTCTGCAGATGAAATTGGATATGAAGCTACAACTGCAATGGATATTATTGATAATATTGGTTTGGCTTTTAAGCGATTATATTGATAAAACTTTTGATCAAGCAATATTTGTAGAAGCGGGTAAAATTTATTATACATCAGGATGTCCTTGATAGTATTAATTAGAATTGATACAATGCCTTTTTCATAGCTTTTTCCCTCAAGCCGGGAGGGCTTTTACTTTCTAAGCTTTTGTTTCTATTCAGGTTTCGATAAAAATAGGCCGATCCAAATAAGGGCTAGCTATACAATTTTTAATATTACAACACAATTCTTGAATATAAATTTACTAAAAATTTAAATCCTCCAAAATATGGGGTGATCCAAAACTTAGGATCAAAAATTGAGATCATAAAAAAAGCCACTCCGAGTTATCAAAGTAGCTTTTCAAAGTTTTAGATGTTGATATTATATCTCCTCTGTTTCAACAATCTTAGCCAACAGGTCAGCATATGGTAAATTCAGGAATTTGCCACCTTCAAATTCGAACTCTGTTCCTGAATATCTTTTGTAAAAAACAATATCACCAACAACAATACCCGGATTTTCAATATTTCCAATTGCTATCACTTTTGCATATTGTGGTTTTTCTTTTGCTGAGTCTGGAATAATTATCCCTGAAGCAGTCTTTTGTTCAGCTTTATCATCTGAGATGTCAAGTAGTACATTCTCATTTAATGGTTGTAATTCTTTCATTTTCTTAAAGTTATATTTATTATTTTATATTTTGTTTCTTCGAATTTACCAATCGCCAAAACTACTGAATATTTAGAAGTGCATTAATTTTGATTTTATCAAAGCCTACAATCATTTGTCCTCCAATGTCTGTTTGGGGTACACCTTGCTGACCACTCCTTCTCCGCATATTTTCAGCTGCCTTTTGATCTTTCGATACATCAATTTCCGAATAAGTTATTCCGTTGTTTTTTAAATGATTTTTTAGAGTTGTGCACCAACTGCATGTAGGTGTTGAATAAACGGTTACTCGCTTTTGTTGTTTGCCGACGTTAGATTGTTTTGCTGAAAATAATGCACTCTCAAAAAGTGATTTGTAGTAACCATCATCATTGCAGCCTTTAATTGTTCGCTCAAATTTATTACCCTTAAAAACTAACAACGTTGGCACCGATGTTACATTATATTCCATGTGAACATCTCTAATAGTACTTACATCAACAGAAACAACATTAACTTCTACCCCACTCTTAATTACTTGTACAATGTTATTATAGCTACAATCACTGTTTTCTGAACCTTTTTTATATAGCAGTACAAAGTTGCGATTGTTGTTATCCAATGATTTTTGTAATTCAGTATATGATTCAATGCTTCTTAACGACATAATTATTTTAATTAATGTATGAATCATATATCAAAGCATATGCCATTTGAATACATATGAAAATGCTTCAATAAACCTGACAAAATTTCACGCTTTAATAAATATAGGGAATCAATTTATAGGTTTTATTCTTGTATTCTGTGTAAGATGGAAAATGCGCAACCAGCTGCTTTTCTTCATACTGAATCTTAATCAATAATGTAATCAACAATATGGTGAATGCTAGTAATCGATACCAGGAGAAATAATCAATAATAAGCGGAATTACAGCTATAATTTGGGCAATATACATTGGATGCCTTATAATTCGATATGGCCCGGATGTTATTAACTCACTATCTTTTTTAACGGTGGGTGTTATATTTACATTCCTTAATTTAACAATATAAATAGCATGGATTGCCAAAAATATACCTGTTGCCTCAACTAACATTCCTGCCGAATTATTTGAGATAACAGATGCACTAACTGCAATGAAAAACAAGCTGCACATTTGAAAAGTTACAAGTAAATATGGATAAAATTTTTTCACCTTCATTGGTATAAAGTATAAATTGTTGGCTTTGAATAGGTTTCTAGTTGCAAGTAGAGAGAAAGTTCGATATCCAAAGCCAACATGCAAAGTTACTAATAATGTGTAGAGAAAGTGAAAAATATGTAACTATTCATTCCCTTTGTATTCTTAATTCCCAATAATTAGAATAATTATTTCATACCTAAGTGCAAAAAAAATAGAATTGTTTTGTAATGATTTAGGATACATATTCTAAATTTCCCCAATCCTTTATTCCATGCGTTTTTCTCCTTTGATTTCCTTAAACATCATCCAATAATAAGTCATTAAAATGTAAGTAAATTTTTATTAAAAAACTGCATAACAAATTGTACTCATATTACTTTCTCAGTACATTTGTACGCTTATTTATCCAAATATAATTATATGCAAAAAATAGGTATAGCTGGCAATCATGACGAAGGCACTAAGTCGGATTGCATGGTTCATTTTGAATTACTTACTGAGGGTGGGTTAAACATCGAGATAAAAAGCAAAGTTAAGGTATTATATGGTAAATCAATACTTAAACTAGCACATGAAATTCTATCTTATTTTGGTATTGAAAATGCCGAACTTATTATTGAAGATAGTGGTGCTGTTGATTTTGTTATTGCCGCACGAATTGAGGCTGCAATAAAAATGGTTATTGATACTGATAAAGAGTATCTTCTACCTGCACTTGTTGAAAATCATAATTCAACAAAGAAAGATGATTTCCGATTTTCACGCCTTTACTTACCCGGCAATAGTCCTAAACTAATGCTAAACGCAGGGATCCATAAACCAAATGGATTAATACTTGATTTGGAAGATGCGGTTGCCCCGACAAAAAAGTTTGAGGCAAGGTTTGTTGTTAGAAATGCTTTAAGAAATCTGAACTTCTATGGAGCGGAACGTATGGTTCGCATAAATCAGGGCGAGAAAGGAATTGAAGATCTTGATTTTATAATACCACACTACGCAAATCTCATTTTGGTTCCGAAATGTGAATCTGCCAAAGACCTCCAAGCAGTAAATAATAAAATTGAAGATATTAAGAAGAAATATAAACTTGAGCATGATGTATGGCTAATGCCAATTATTGAAAGTGCCAAAGGTGTAATGCATGCCTATGAAATAGCACAAGCATGTAGTAACGTTTCATCTATGGCAATTGGTCTCGAAGATTATACAGCCGACCTGGGTACCATGAGAACCAAAGCCGGAACCGAGTCATTATTTGCCAGAAATATGGTTGCTACAGCGGCTATAGCTGCCGGAATCCAGGCAATTGATTCCGTTTTCTCTGATGTTGGTGACATGGAAGGATTAGCAGAAAATGTTCGTGCCTCAAAAGGATTGGGTTTTAATGGTATGGGTTGTATTCATCCACGTCAAATTAGAGTAATACATGACAATTTTGCTCCTGAGCAAGTTGAAATTGAAAAAGCAAAAAAAATAGTTATAGCATTTAACGAGGCAACAGAAAAAGGATTGGGAGTAGTATCTCTAGGCTCAAAAATGATTGATGCACCGGTTGTTAAAAGAGCACAAAATACAATAACACTTGCAATTAATACAGGTAAACTTTGTAGTAATTGGTTAGATAATTAATTTGTAGCTATAACTTGATTTAAAGACATTAAAATGAAAAAATACGATAAACTTGTAACAAATGCAGCAGGACGAATTGTACCTACAATAATTAATGGAGAAGAACATATTCCTTTTAAAGGGGTAGGTAAACACAGGCCTACAGGTCGCCGTTACGGCCCAAAATTAGCCAGTTGTGCTGATTATCCCGATGATGGCAACAAAGAGGTAGAATCACTTAAGGTGGCTTTGCAAAAGGCTGGATTAAAAGATGGAATGACTATCTCTACCCACCATCATTTTCGTAACGGAGATTTAATTGCAAATCAGATATTCGATATTGCTCACGAACTTGGAGTTAAAGATTTAAGATGGTACCCTTCAGCATCTTTCCCATGTCAGGAAGGTCTTATTAAATATCTTGAAGATGGTACAATAAACCGCATCGAAGGAAGCATGAATGGGCCACTTGGGAAATTCACTTCTGAAGGTGGAATGAAAGGATTAAGTATACTGCGATCACATGGTGGTAGGTACCAAGCTATTCAAGACGGGGAAGTAAAAATTGATATTGCTGTAATAGCGGCTCCAACCGCTGACTTCTTTGGTAATGCCAACGGTGTAAACGGTGATGCCGCATGTGGATTGTTAGGTTTTGCTCTGGGCGACTCACAATACGCCGAAAGAGTAATAGTTGTAACTGACAATCTTGTGCCCTTTCCATGTGTGCCTTGGCAAATTCATGGTAACTATGTGGATTATGTTGTTAAGGTTGATAAAGTGGGTTTGCCAGAAAGAATTATTTCAGGAACAACAGAAATCACAAAAAGCCCCGACAGACTATTAATTGCTGAATTAACTGCTGAGTTTTGTGAAAAAGCCGGCTTAATTTATGATGGATTTTCATATCAGGCAGGAGCCGGTGGTACTGCCTTATCAATTGGTAATTATTTTGGCGAGATCCTTAGGAAAAACAATTGGAAAGCCCGATTTATCCGTGCTGGTAGTAACCAGTATCCAGTAGAAATGTTAGAAGAAGGTTTAGTTGAATACATCCTTGATGGTCAAACTTTCGACCTCGAGGGTGTACGGTCGATGCGCGAAAATCCAAATCATCTCGACACATCTCCTTTCACTTCATATAATTACCACAGTAAAGGTAATTTTGCACAGTTGGTTGATATTGTTGTGCTTGGTGCAACTGAGGTTGATGTTAATTTTAATGCAAATGTTGTAACCCATTCCGATGGTTATTTACTACATGGCATTGGGGGATGGCAAAACTGTTTGGCAGCAAAAACAACTATTATACCAATTCCATTATTCCGCGATCGCATTCCTGTTATTAGAGATGAGGTGACAACTCTATGTGCACCGGGCGAGATGATTGATGTAATTGTAACTGAAAGAGGAATTGCAATTAATCCTTTAAGACAGGATTTGATTGAGAAAACCAAGGGTATGGGGCTACCAATTAAAACTATTCAGGAGCTTAAAGAAGAAGCTGAAGCGATTTGTGGTGTACCTGAAAAGATTGAATTAAGTGATGAAATTGTATCGGTTATTAAGTGGGTTGATGGCACTGTAATTGATTCGGTAAGGAAGGTTATTGTATAATACAAATCATTAGGCGTAGTTTTCAAGCTTTTGGCGTTTGAAAACTACGCCTAGATTTTGGCAAAATCAACTAACACTTTAGTTGATTGTAAGAAAAAAAACTAGCTAAGCTTGAACCTAATTGGTAAATTATATGCAACACGTACAGCTTGCCCCCTTTGAGTCCCAGGTGTCCACCTTGGCATATTTTCAATAACTCTGATAGATTCCTCGTCACAACCTGAACCAATTCCTCTTAGAATTTTCACATCGCCAATACTTCCATCTTTCTCCACTACAAAACTTACAAAAACCCTGCCTTCTATACTATTTTTCTTGGCTTCGTTTGGATACTTAATATTTTCTGAAAGATAAGTCATAAGTTTATCCTTGCCTCCGGGGAAGCTCGGCATTACTTCTACTACTGTAAAAATGGTATCAGCGTCTTTTTCATCAAATACAAAGTTAATGGGTATATTATAGCTGACATTAACATTTTGGCCTCGTTGCTTTCCGGGAATCCAATTTGGCATAGCTTCAACAACACGAATGGCTTCTTCATCACAACCACCACCAATTCCTCTTAGTACTTTTGCATCGTAAACACTGCCATCTTTGCCCACAACAAAATTCACAAATACCCGGCCTTGAACTCCTTTAACTTTTGCTTCATCAGGATAATTAATGTTATTTACAAGATAGGTAAACAACTCATCCATACCTCCTGGATATTCAGGCATAACTTCTACAACAGTAAATACATTAGCATCATTTGGTTTAGCGTTTGAATAATTGTTAGTAAACGAGAAAAGTCCATCAACTTTATTATCATCTGCAAAAAAAGTGTACCTGTAATTTCCTTCCGGAATTGTTTCACCATTTTCGGGGTGCCAGGTAACCATATATGCTCCGCGCGCATGCACTCCTTCCATAAAAACCTTAATTAAATTTCCATTCTCACCATAAAGCTTAATTTTTGTATCTCTTTCTTTACCTAGGCTTACAATGAACTTAATATAGTTTTTATCAGGTTCAAAAATGGACGCAATTTGTATACTATCTGGATGAATATTTAACTCAACATCTGAGACAAATTCGACATCCGAAGAAATACTTTCCTTTTGTATTGGCCCCGAACAAGCAAATACAACCATACTCACAGCCAACAGAACCCACACTAGCTTAAACGAAAACCTTAGTGGGTTTTTTGTTTTTTTAATCATAAATAACCTCCTTTTTAAAAGTGAATAACTAAAATTATGTGTTAGAATATTTGTTTTAATAATACTCGAATTATCGATCAATAATTTAGTGTACGACATAATATCAGGATATACTGTCAACACATCACTATCAGCAATAAACTCATGGTTTTCCTTTAATGTTTTCTTTAACAAATACACTATTGGATTAAACCATTGAATTATCGAGAAAAGTTCAGCAATCACTAAATCCAATGAATGTTTTTGATCAATATGAATTTTTTCGTGTTCTATTATTTTTTCAACTTCATCTCTCCTATTAAACAAGTTCTCATCAATAAAAACATAGTTAAAAAATGAAAATGTTGGTGTCCCGGGTACTGTAAAAATCAAACGTAACCCATTGTGATAAACAACTTTGGATTTTTGAAGAAGTCTTGAAATTTGATAAAATCTTAATGCAAATCTCCCCACTGCAAAAAACACACCAATCAAATATAAAAGTATTATATAACTAAAATATGGTAAGGATCTTCCAGTTGCAACCGAATCAATGGCACTTGAACCCTCCCCATATATAGTTACTTCTCCTAATGTATATTCAAACAAACCATAAATAGGTGCTAAACTAATAACGGGATCACTTGTGCCGGAAAAAACATTATACATACTAAAATCCAACAAAGGCAATAAGGTGGAAATAAATATTGTAAGTAGCAGATAGTATCTGTTAAATGCAAAAAAAGCATCCCTTTTGAATAATAGTTCATAAAACAAATAGAATATTACTAAGCTAATTGCTGATTGCAACAAATATATAAGTATAGAATTCATATTATTTTTCTTTGGATTTCTTTTCGATTTCTTTATCTAATAATTTCCTAAGATCTTCAAGTTCGTTCAAACTTAAATCCTCATCATTTGCAAAAAAAGATGTTATAGCCTGATATGAATTACTAAAATAATTTTGCACAAATCCTTTGTAGAAATTCTTACGATAAAGTTTTTTTGAGATTAATGGATAATACTCATGAGCTTTTCCAAAGGCAGTATATCCAACAAATTCTTTTTTTTCAAGTATTCTGGTAATAGTTGAAACAGTATTGTAGGCAGGTTTTGGCGAAGGAAGATGCTCCAATATATCACGTATATATCCCTTCTCCAATTCCCAAAGCACATGCATAATCTGTTCCTCTGCTTTCGTTAGTTGCTTCATACTAATCTTTTATATATAACTAACTTTTTAGTTATATATTGCAAAGGAAATCAAAAAATTGATCCATGCAAACAAAATCAACTAATTTTTTAGTTAATGTTTGTCCAAACTAATATTTAAAAGCCATGATTGATTTTAACAATCACTTTAATAGTTCAAAACCTGAAGCTCAATAAAGTATCTAACTAACTGTATTTACGCACTTTAAGAACAGGTAAATTTTTCTAATTTAGACCCAATTAAAATATGTTTATTTTTACCAAAAAAACAAACATTGGATGGTTTAATACCTAATTTTGCACTGTTAAAAAAATAACAATATCTAATAAATTATACAGCTATGGATCTGAATAAAATAATGAATGATCTAGAAAAAAAACATCCTGGTGAAGTTGAATATCTTCAGGCTGTTCGTGAAGTACTTGAATCAATTGAAGATGCAGTTAACGACAATCCTCAATTTGAATCAGCAGGCATTATCGAAAGATTGATTGAGCCTGATCGTGTACTTACTTTTAAAATACAATGGGTTGATGATAATGGAAAAGTACATGTTAACCTTGGTTATCGTGTTCAGTTTAACAATGCAATAGGACCATACAAAGGTGGTTTACGCTTCCACCCTAGTGTTAACTTAAGTATACTTAAATTTTTAGGGTTCGAACAAATATTTAAAAATGCACTTACTACTCTTCCTATGGGTGGTGGAAAAGGTGGTTCTGATTTTAACCCTAAAGGTAAATCAGATTCTGAAATTATGAGATTCTGTCAGGGATTTATGCTTGAACTATGGAGACTTATTGGTCCTGATACAGATGTTCCTGCCGGCGATATTGGTGTTGGCGGAAAAGAAATTGGATACCTTTATGGTATGTACAAAAAACTTGCACGTGAGCATACCGGTGTTCTTACAGGTAAAGGACTTGGCTGGGGCGGTAGCTTAATTCGTCCTGAAGCAACAGGGTTTGGTACTGTATATTTTGCACAAGAAATGCTTGCCACCAAAGGTGAAACTTTTGAAGGCAAAACTGTTGCAGTTTCCGGATTTGGTAATGTTGCATGGGGTGCTGCTTTGAAAGTTGAAGAACTTGGTGGAAAAGTAGTAACTTTATCAGGTCCTGATGGATACATTCATGATCCAGAGGGTATAACAGGTGACAAGATTGAATATATGCTAGAGCTTAGAGCTTCGAATCAGGATATCGTTTCGCCTTACGCTGAGGAATTTCCAGAAGCTACATTCCATGCAGGCAAACGCCCTTGGGAAGTTAAAGTTGATGTAGCCCTTCCTTGTGCAACACAAAATGAACTTGATGAAGAAAATGCTGCTAAACTTGTTGAAAACGGATGTATTTGTGTTGCTGAAGGTGCTAATATGCCTTCTACTCCCAAAGCTGTTCATTTATTACAGAAAAATGGCATACTATTCGGACCTGGTAAAGCTGTAAACGCAGGTGGTGTTGCTACTTCTGGACTTGAAATGACACAAAATGCAATGAAATTAGCGTGGACTCGTGAAGAGGTAGATACAAAACTTCATCAAATTATGAAGAGCATCCATGAAGCTTGCGTTACCCACGGAACAAAAGCAGATGGATCGGTTGATTACGTTAAAGGAGCTAACATTGCTGGTTTCTTAAAGGTAGCAAACTCAATGATTGATCAGGGAATTATTTAATACCAACTCTTAAAATATTAGAACCTCTTTCAAATAACTGGAAGAGGTTTTTTGTTATCCATAACTTCAAATTATTAATAGGAGAATTGTTTATAGAATAATAAGTTATTTGATAATTAATCATGGTTGAAGTAATTATTGACATCTAGAATTTCGGTGGTAATATCAACAGCACACATTGTTAGTTAATTAACATACTAAAACTTGTACAGCTTACAAAATTCATTATTTTTGCTGGCTTACTGAAAATTAATTTTTAATCAAAATCGATAATTATGTTTAAAGGACATCCGAAAGGACTTTTTGTTTTCCTGTTTGCAAACATGGGTGAACGCTTCGGCTACTATACCATGATGGCAATTTTCATTTTATTTATGCAGGCAAAATTTGGGCTCGACGCAAAAGCTGCTGGATATATTTATGGTACTTTTCTTTTTGGGATTTATTTTATTCCATTACTTGGAGGAATCATTGCTGACAAATTTTTAGGTTTTGGCAAAACAATTACTCTGGGAATAATATTAATGATCGGCGGGTATTTTATGCTTGCACAACCCGGATCTGGGCTGGAGTTCATTTATCTTTCACTTGGAATAGTTTCAATAGGTACAGGATTTTTTAAAGGCAACTTGCAAGCCCTTGTTGGAAAACTTTACGACGATGCTAAATACACTAAGTTTCGCGATTCAGCTTTCAATATCTTCTACATGGGTATTAATATAGGTGCTTTCTTCGCTCCATCTGCCGCCCAAGCAATGAGTAACTACATACTAGGAAAAGGAGGACTTACATACAGTGCCAACATTCCAAATATGGCTCATGCTTACCTCAAAGCTACTGCTAGCGGACAGCCTTTTGACAAAGCAGAAGAACTGACTAATCTGGCTCATGAATCAATCGTATCTGGAGGCGGATATCAATTTACGAACCTCACCGATTTTAGTAATTATTACATCGATACTTTAAGCCAATCATACAGCTATGGCTTTGGAATTGCCGCCATTAGTATCTTCGTTTCGCTTGTTATTTTCCTTGTATTCCGTAAAACTTACAAGCATGTGGATATAATGCACAAACATGCAAAACAAAAAGAGAACACTAACACTGTCGAGTTAACAGCTAAGCAAAACAAAAAGCGATTAGTTGCTTTAAGTTTGCTTTTCATTGTTAATATTTTCTTTTGGATGGCATTCCATCAAAATGGATTCACATTAACTATTTTTGCACGAGATTATACATTTACTGAAGTAAGTTCATTTACCTACATTTTCTTCGATTTAAATGCCCTACTACCAATTATTGCTGCGATTATCGGGGTTGTTTTACTTGTTGGAAAAAACAATAGTGGAATTTGGAGAGGAGTTGGTGCTGTTTTAATTGTTATTGGAAGTATAGTAGCCTACTACTCAATCTCATCATTTAATTCAACGATGCCTATTACACCTATGATCTTTCAGCATTTTAATCCGATTTTCATCGTATTTCTAACTCCTGTTGTGATTGGAATATTTGCCGCTTTAAATAAGAAGGGAATAGAACCAAGTTCACCAAGGAAAATAGGAATAGGATTATTCATTGCTGCAGCAAGTTTTTTAATTATGGTACTAGTCTCAACTGGTTTAGTATCTCAAAAAGATTTTATTCCTGGCGCTCTAGCCGATGCTATGCGGGTTACACCTTATTGGTTGATTGCAACATACTTTAGTTTAACTATTTCTGAATTATTCTACAGTCCAATCGGAATATCATTCGTATCAAAAGTTGCACCACCTCAATATTCCGGCTTAATGCAGGGAGGATGGTTAGGCTCAACCGCAATTGGAAATCTATTAGCAGGATTAATTGGTCCTTTCTGGGAAAAATGGGAAATGTGGCAATTCTTTTTACTGCTCGTCGTTATGTTATTGATCTCGGCAGTGTTTATCTTCACTATTATGAAAACTCTGGAGAGCGCTACAGAAGATTAATTGATAACAATATTATAAAAACGATTATAAAAAAAGCAGGAAAAACTATCCTGCTTTTTTTATTGATACTCTTGCAATATGTTGTACCCCTGGAAACACAATAGACGTTTTAATGCATACGCTCCATATTTCAAGAAAGTATTTGGCGAAAGAGTACAAAAAATAAGTGTTGATGCAGGTTTTACTTGTCCAAATCGTGATGGAGAACTCGCCAAAGGTGGATGTACTTACTGCAATAACAATGCATTTAATCCCTCTTATTGCGATCCAGAAAAGCCCATCCATCAACAAGTTATAGAAGGAATAGAGTTTCACAAAGTGAGATATAGAAGAGCTGCCAACTATTTGGTGTATTTTCAACCTTATTCAAATACTTACGCTCCAATAAATCAGCTCAAAAAAATCTACGAAAGTGCCCTAAACCAACCGGGTGTAATAGGAATTGTTATTGGTACCAGACCCGATTGTATTGATGAGGAAAAACTCAAGTATCTGGCTGAGTTATCAAAAAAGTACTATGTTATAATTGAATACGGGATTGAAAGCATATATAATGAAACTCTTGGCAGGATAAATCGCTGGCATACTTACGAGCAATCAATCGACGCAATAAACCAAACGGCACAATATGGACTTAATATAGGTGCTCATTTTATTTTCGGACTACCTGGTGAGTCACGTGAAATGATGATAGATTCAGTTAACCTAATATCAAAACTACCCCTAACTACAATTAAATTTCACCAGTTACAAATTGTACAAGGAACAACCATGGCTAATGATTACAGGTTAAATCCCAACGACTATGATCTATTCTCGTTTGACGATTACATTGATTTTATCGTAAACTTCACTGAAAAATTAAATCCAGATTTTATTATTGAACGATTTGCAGGGGAAGTACCTCCACGTTACCTTGCCGGTCCTGGTTGGGGGCTCATACGAAATGATCAAATTAATGTTGCAATAGAAAAGGTTTTAGAGAAAAGGAATACATGGCAAGGGAAGCTGTATACAAAATAAAAAAGAGGCTCTCTTTTATTGAGAAAGCCTCTTTTTTTTCTGGTGGTATAAATAAACTAATACTCATCTTCATTAAAGAAAAAATCTTCCTTGGTAGGATAATCAGGCCATAGATCTTCAATTCGATCATATGCTTCCCCCTCATCCTCTATTTCCTTAAGGTTTTCGATTACTTCCAGGGCAATGCCTGTACGTATCGCCCATTCTATCAACTCATCCTTGGTTGCTGGCCAGGGTGCATCTTCTAGTTTTGACGCTAACTCTAAAGTCCAATACATTTGTTATAATTTTTTTGCAAAAATAATTTTTTTTTAACAACAACCAAATAAAAAAAAAATTAGTTATAAAACCACTAAATACGTGGTCTCCATAGTAATTCATTAATATTTTTATCCATGCCTATTTTGCGAGACAAAACAAATAGATAATCAGAAAGTCGATTTATGTAAATCATTACGAAATCGTTAACATGATATTCTTCACTTAGTTTAAAAATTAACCTTTCAGCTCTTCTGCAAATTGTGCGTGCAATATGACAATATGAAACAGTAGTATTTCCTCCTGAGAGGAGAAATGACTTTAGTGGGGGAAGTGGTATATTTAACCTGTCAATTTCATTTTCCAATAACTCAATATCTTTAGCAGATATTTCAGGTAGTTTAAAATCAGATGTTTCCTCAGATGCAAGCAACGATTCTATTGTAAATAACCTATCCTGTATTTCAATTAAAGTGGCAATATCTTCTTTTGAAATCTCTTGATCTCGTATAAGTCCAATCCACGAACTCAATTCGTCAACAGTTCCGTAACATTCAATTCGAATATGATATTTAGGAACACGAGTACCTCCAATTAATGAGGTTGTCCCACTATCTCCTGTTTTTGTATAAATTTTCAAATCCTTATTAATTTGGGTGAAGATTATTCTGATACAGATGTTTCGTAATACTTAACAACTCTAATATTCTCATTTACTTCATCAGACTCTATACGTCCATCTATCATTCTAATTACCCGATGTGCATGCATGGCTATATCCTCCTCATGCGTTACTACTATAATGGTATTACCAAGTTTATGAATCTCTTCCAACAACCCCATTATTTCAATTGAGGTTTTTGAATCGAGGTTTCCAGTTGGCTCATCAGCAAGTACAATTGATGGATTATTTACCAATGCTCTGGCAACAGCAACACGTTGCCGTTGACCACCTGAAAGCTCGTTTGGCTTATGTTTCATCCTATCCGAAAGCTGTACACTTTTCAATGTTTCTTCAGCCCTTCTGATCCTTTCCGATTTACTAACTCCGGCATATACAAGCGGCAACATCACGTTTTCCAATGCTGTTGATCTTTGCAAGAGATTAAATGTTTGAAAGATAAATCCTATTTCCCTGTTTCTAACCTCAGCTAATTCATTATCCGTCATTTTACTTACATCCTGACCATTTAAAAAATAGGATCCTGAAGTTGGTGTATCCAAACAACCAAGTATATTCATCATTGTTGACTTCCCTGATCCAGATGGCCCCATGATTGCAACAAATTCATTTTCATATACACGTAAGCTTACTTCACGCATCGCCTTTACAGTTTCTGTTCCTACTTGAAAAAACCTTGATATATCTTTAAAATCGATTATACTTTTTTTCATATCTGTTGTATGTTTTGAACTGCTAAACTACAAGATTAAAGTTTTGTTTTTCAATTCCTTTTCTAAAAAAAACTAATCCAAACCAAAATAAATCAATTGTAATGCTAACCCTCTCATCTTCCTTGATACTATTCCAAGCTTCTTCCATTCCCGACGACCAATGAATATCATCGAAAACAAAAATACTATTTTCAGCTGATAGCTTTGCGCAACTATTAAAATACCTAAGTGTAGGCTCCATTCGGTGATTACCATCGAAAAAAACGAAATCTAATCTATTAAACTTACTCAGTACTTTATCAAGCATATTGTCGAAATTGCCCACTGCTAATTTAATATTTCTTAATCCTATCTCATCAAACGATTCTTTGGCTTTAGATGCTAGAGTTGAGCAGCCTTCCATACTTACCATAGTACTTTCAGGATTTCCACTTTTAATATATGTGGCGCTTATACCTACGGCAGTTCCAAATTCGAGTATGGTTTCGGGTTTATAATGTTTCACTATTCTAAATAATAACCTCAGCCGGGTTTCGCTGTGCGATCTTAACTTAACTATTTTGCTTAGTGGATATATATGTGTACTGTAAGCCTTCTTTCCAGCTCCAAAACCAAAGTCAACTGTTTCTATGGGATCGTTACTGCTTGCCATTTTATTTCTATGATTCCAGAGTATTTCATAATCTGGGTATATCGTCATATCCCTGAGTATATCATCAATAAAATTATACACAAATTGTGAATGTATATTATATCTTGATTTAGCCTTAATACGAAACTTAAAATATCGAATAACTAATAATATATTTTTTATCATTTATGCTTTGTTACTAATCGTCAACAATTCAATTGATGTTATTTATAAGCTATTTTATTCGCATAAAAAATTGCTCTCGTCGACTGATCATCTAGAGTTCGGTTTTTAACTTTTTCGTACCCATAAATCAGGAAATAATCTCCATACCAACTAACAATATGGTTGTTTTCATCCTGTGCTATTCTATCTTGTGGAAAGTTGGTACCAATCTTCATTTCCGACCTGTCGATATCTGCAGGGCCATCGATGGTTTGAGAAACCACATTTCCATTATTTACATAAGCCAATGTAATTAAACTTTCATCTTCAAATATGGTTGAAATTCTATTAGTTGAATATGTTAAAAGATCATTAATTGGGAAATCATTACTCCATAACAACACTCCATCATTGGAAATTCCGGCAATTATTGCATCATAAAAATCATAGCCACTAAAAACATTGTAAGTATACGGATAGGGTCGGCCATAAAAATCATAATCCATTCGGGTTTCGGTTTTGTAATAGGGTTGATAAACTTCAACGGAAAAAATATACACACCATTATTAGCCCGAAATACTTTTGGCTTATTCAAGTTAAATGAAGCACTTACCATAGTATTTTTTTTGTTGAACTTCCAGTATCCTGAACAACTTTATTAGCTCTAAAATTATCTGGTAATATGGCGCCAGAAATATTATCTAAATTCATAAAATCATAATACTGAAGCAATTCCTGCTTTCCATCTATGATTTTCAAAAAAAACAATCCGGCACTTTTAACATCATTTCCTACTTCTATATCTTTAAAGGATAATGTTCGCCCGGTTACTATATTATATGTTCCAAGTATAAGTAACTCATTTTTACTCGAAGGCACAAAAACGTACTCCCTGAAATATTTTAAAGCTTCGTTATCACCAATTAACACTTCCCCTTTTGCCTTTCCATCAATTGTGTAGCTCAATAAATATTCCTTTATATATCGCCGATCTCTGTTTTGTTTAATCGATACATAAAAAAGTCTATTCTCAATATCTGCGTATAAAGATTCAATAATACCCGGTGTATCTATTCCAATATGAATTGGGTTAACATCTCCGGTACTTAATGAAATGAATACTAAATCCGTTTCTCTCTTTTTCAGGTTTAACGCCAAACAGGCTGTATTACCAATTACATCGAAACCTGCGACTTCCGATTTTATGGGAATTGAACCTGAGATTCTGGAAAAAGTTTTTTTTCTCTTATCATAGGTAACAATATCGTACAAACCATAATCGTTTCTTCCCATCGAAACATTCTTAAATAGCATATGAAGTTGTCCATCAACTTCCCTTGAAGTAATAAACTCAATCTTATCATTTAGTGGAACAAATTTTAACCAAAGTTGTTTAAGGTTGGTATCAAACAAACCAAAATACCATTTCCGTAAATCTTCCTTACTTACTTCATTACTTTCGTAGAATATTAACAACCCATCCACTCCCATAGGCTCAACATGGAATTGCTCTCCGTCAAGATCTGACGAAACCTCAAATCGCACAGCATCAAGTTTTTGAGCGTACCCAAAACCAATCAGCAAAACAAAGATTAATGTAAAAAGCCTGTTAACCATACTACAATTTACTAATTCGTTTTTTTGTAACGAATAATTACTGATAAAATTACAAAAAAGGAGGATTGATTTACATTAAAATTAACAATGATTATTCCCTAACTAAAAGATGAAACAGCTTTTCTTAATATTACTAATCTGGTGAGAAGTTTTTCGAGCAAATCTAACTTTAGCATATTTTCTCCATCTGACTGCGCTTTATGCGGATTGGGATGCGTTTCCAGAAAAATTCCATCAACACCCACTGCAATTCCCGCTTTTGCTATTGTTTCAATTAATTCGGGTTGTCCTCCGGTAACTCCTGCAGTTTGATTTGGTTGCTGCAATGAATGAGTTATATCAAGAATAACAGGAACATCAAATTTCTTCATTTCAATGATATTACGGTAATCAACTACTAAATCACCATATCCAAACATTGAACCTCTCTCGGTAAGCATAACACTTTTATTACCGGTATTTTTCACCTTATCAATAGCGTACTGCATTGATTCACCCGAAAGAAACTGACCTTTTTTAATATTAACGCATCTACCTGTTTCACCGGCAGCAATGAGTAAATCTGTTTGGCGACTTAAAAAGGCCGGAATTTGTAGAATATCAACATATTGTGCAGCACGTTTCGCATCATCGGCAGTGTGAATATCAGTAACAACAGGAACATTATATCTTTCAGAAATTTCTCTTAGTATATCCAAAGCCATTTCATCACCAATACCAGTGAAAGAGTCGAGACGGGTTCTGTTGGCTTTTTTGAATGAAGCTTTGAAAATTACAGGTATCTTTAGTTTGTCGGCAATCTTTATAATGTGCTCGGCAATCGGAAAAGCCATTGTTTCATCTTCAATTACACAAGGTCCTGCAAGCAGAAAAAAATTACCTGAATCGATATTTTTTAAGTTTTTTAATATGGGTAACATAATATTTATTTAATCATCAAATGTATGGAAAAGAATTATACTGAGGTTGAGAAATAGGTTAAGATTGAGGTTGATGTTTAGATTGAGATGGACTTATTCTTATCCAAAAAGATTTTTCTTCTTAAAGCTTACAAAATACACCCCAATAAATATAAGGGTTGCAGCAATAACTTCCTCCACAGACAAATTATCCTTACCAAATGATAAAGCTACCACAGAAGCAATTACCGGTTGTAAATAAATATATGCACTATTAATAGTAGGACTGATTGTTTTTAAGGAGTAATTATTGAGTAAGTAAGCAAAAACTGTTGTGAATAGTATTACAAAGCCAATCGACATCCATATATTTGATGGAATAGCAGCATAATCAGCAGTTATTACAAGGTTCAAAGATATTGGTGCAACAAATACCAGCCCAAACAAAAATACCCATTTCATTATGGTTATTGGGCTGTATTTAGCCATAAGTGGTTTAACCAACACGATGAAAAGTCCATAGGAAGATGCGTTAATTAATACAAATATATTACCAACAAATGTATCCGATGAAAACGAAAAGTTCCCGCTTTGCAAGATTAAAAAGGCAGCACCAGCAAATCCAATAAAAATTCCAATAATTTTATTCTGAGTTAACTTATCACCGATAAAAAAATGTGAAAATACAAGAACGAGTGTTGGCACTCCGACCATTATAATTGATGCATTTATTGGAGTTGTAAGATTAAGGCCCTCAAAAAACATTATCTGATTTATGGCCACACCAAACACTGATAGATATCCAAATTTAAAAAGATCTTTTTTTTCTACTTTTTCTTTGGGATAGTATACACCAACTACCCAAAAAATAATGGTTGCACCAATTACTCTGAGTAATATTATCGCCCTTGGTTCGAGATAGTCGGGCATTATACCCTTGGCAATAACATAATTAACTCCAAAAATTAAATTAGCTCCCAATAGAGCCAGGTGAGCTAATAGCAGCTTTCGCGACATCCTTAAAATGGGAGGTCATCATCTGGCAAACCCAGGTCGGCTGGAGGCTCTATTGGCATTGGAGCTGCACTACCTTCATCGGCATCCTTTTCAATTCGCCAGGCTTTTATATCCGTATACCATCGTGAGTTATACTCTCTCGACTCAATATTAATCGAAACATTGAGGATATCTCCTTCAGTAACTTTCCCAAGCATCGAAACTTTATCACCCCAAAGCATAATGCATATCTTTTTTGGGAATTGCTCATCGGTTTCAATAACAAACTGCTGTTTCTCCCACTTCCCATTTTTTCCTTCACCAGTCTCAGTGGCAAGTTTTTGTATCAGTTTTCCTTTAACTTGTAAGGTCATAATTATATTTTTTATTTAAAAATCAAAATTAATGTTTTTTAGTAAGTATCTTTTCGTATAAATATTTTTATGAAAATTAAATTAATACCTTTGTAGCAATATGCTTAATTTAAATTGAGTATTTAACCTGAAATTATTATGAAAAAGCAACCAGTTTTGTATATAATTATTGCTGTAGCAGCAATACTCTTCTCTAATAGTAAAATAAAAGCCCAATGTACAGCTAATTTCAGTTACCAAACTATAACATGTGACTCTTTAGCTTTCACTGATCAGTCGGTTTGCTCTAGCGGTTATAATATCATGATATGGAATTGGGATTTTGGTGATGGTAACACATCGCAATTACAAAATCCAACACACCAATATAATGTTG
>JABMPH010000216.1 GCA_013203805.1 Bacteroidota bacterium
AGTAGAGGCCTGCCAGGTTTTGTTAATTTAATTGGTATTGAGTCGCCTGGGTTAACTGCTAGTATTGCTATTGCCAAATATGTGCATAGGCTTTTGTGATGAGCGAATTAGCAGAACTTCTTAAAATTTCACACTATGCCGGGAAACGTTTTGATCTTGTTCAAGCAGGAGGAGGAAATTCTTCGATTAAGCTTGATAATGGTCTAATGCTGATTAAGGCTTCAGGAATTTCATTATCTGAGATGACCGTGGAATCTGGAATAGCTGAGGTTAATATCCAACTAGTTCGGGATATTCTACAGGACAAAGTATTGCAAGCTATCCAAAATAAAAGAGATCGTGAACAGATTTCTTTGGCTAAATTGTTAAAGACAGTTACACGCCCTAAAGAGCTACCTTCAATCGAGTCCTTTTTGCATGCTTTTACTGATAAGGTTACCTTGCATACGCATCCTATTTTGTGTAATGCGCTGTCTTGTCGAAAAGATGGTAAGAAACTTTTGGAAGAATTATTTCCGGAAACCTTAGTTCTAGAGTACTGCACTCCAGGTTATGAAAATGCGGTTCAGTATCTTAAAAGTCTAACTGAGTTCGAGCTTAAGCATAGTAAAAAACCAGCAGTAACTTTTATTCAGAATCATGGTTTAGTTGTTTCTGGAAAAACAGCAGAGGAGGTCATTCAACTAAATGAGCATATTCTTTCAATAATTGCTGAATATCTAGAGGTTGAGCTAGACTTTTATTTATCAGAGAGTTATTCAATGTCTAATTTAAGGGTATCAAGTCCTGAATTGTTTTCTTTTAGTCCCGTTTTTCCTGCTCAGGCTGAATCAGAGAATTTAACATCGCCTAATGAAGAGATCCTTTTTGCTCATGCACTTACTCTGAAACTAGGTGGATTAGTGAACATGAATCCTTTATCACAAGATGAATTAGATTATCTAAGAAATTGGGCTGTGGATGGTTATAGGGCAAATTCTGTTTGATTAAATTTCTTAAATATGCTAAAAATAGCCTAAAATAGAAACATAATAAGAGGTATTATGAATTATCAGCAATTTAGAAGTCAATTTTCAGCTAACATACTTGTTAGTAAACGAGATATTCTTACTAATTTTCCAAGTTTTGATACCAAACGATTAAGTTACTGGCAGCACAAAAAGTACTTGCAAAGAATTATTAACAATAATTACTTATTTTCCGATTCAGATATTGATGAGCAAGTATTAATGATGATTGCAAACAGAATCTATGATCATTCATACATAAGCATGGAAATGGCCTTAGGTTATTATGGACTTATTCCTGAGATGGTATACCAAATTACTAGTTGCTCCACTCGCAAGACTAATACTTACCAAACAGCAATTGCTTCTTTTCGTTATCAGAAAATAAATAATAAGCTATTTTTTGGATACGTATTAAAATATTTTGGAAAACATTCCTTTTTAATAGCATCACCAGAAAAAGCAATATTAGATTATCTATATTTACGTAGTAATCTTAATACTATATCGGATATTGCGGCACTTAGAATTAATACTGAAATATACCCAGAGACCATTAATAATGAAACAATGGAAAATTACTTAAAGTTGATTAATTGTAATGCCTTGAATCATAGAGTTGATTTATTAAGAGAGGTTATAAATAATGCTTGATTGGGAAAGTTTGCTAGCTTTATATCCAAAACCACAAAGAGTCTATACTCGTCATATTTTAAGAGAATACCTACAGTACCAAATCCTTAAGATAATATATCAGAGTCCTTTTGCAGCCGCATTAAATTTCCTTGGCGGAACAGCCTTAAGAATTGTACATAATAGTCCTCGATTTTCAGAAGATCTAGATTTCGATAATTTAAATTTAACTCCTGATGATTTTCAGACTCTGGCAAATCACATAAAGCTAGAATTAGAACGAAGCGGGTATCAGGTTGAAACAAGAGAAGTTTATAAGGGTGCTTATCGATGCTACATTCGTTTTCCCAATCTATTATTTGAAAGAGGAATAAGTGGTTATACCGAGGAGAAGGTATTGATTCAATTAGATACGGCGCCACAACGATATGAATATGA
>JABMPH010000217.1 GCA_013203805.1 Bacteroidota bacterium
AATAGAATGGATAGATTAACAAATTTGTTAAAAAGTTTAATTTACTAGGAATAAATATAAAAGATAAATTTTTATTCCCCTTAATCTTCTCTCTAAAATTATCAATACAATGAGAATCTTTCTTATTTAAGAAAAACACTATCTCGTCTTCCGTATTATTTTCAATGAATTTATTTACAATATTTCTAACAACATTTACTAAACTTGGCCCCCCCGAATAGTAATATTTAGCATCGATCCCTATTTTCATAAATAAATATATTTTAATGTATCAATTTTATAAGACTAAGACTTTTAAACAGATTCAATTTTATTAACACTACGCAGAAAAAGCAACTCATATGAAGAAATGTATTTCTCAATACGACAAAGTTGTTGAATTCTTTCTTTAGCCAATTGGCCAATTTTTATTCTCAATTTTTCATCTTTTTCTAAAGTAAGAATTATATCCGCTAAAATCTTATTTTGTTTAGCTGGAAAAAGAAACCCATATTCATTTGTAACTCCAATTAATTCTGAATTTCCACCTACGTCTGATGCAATCACAGGCTTACCTAAAGCCATTGATTCCAAAATAGAGTTTGAAAACCCCTCACCATGTGTTGAAAGGACAGAAATATCGGCAGCGTTAATATAATCAAAAGCATCTTTTTTCTCACCAATCATTTGGACAGTTTGTGTTAACCCCATATTAACAATCATCAAATCAAGGGTACTTCTAAGTTCACCATCACCAACTATAACAAATTTTACTCTTGAATTAACTTCTTTAACAATACCAGCCGCTGCAAAAAGAGTGTTAAAATCTTTCCATGGATCCAGTCTTGCTATCATAACAATCATAATTTGATCTGATGTTATCTTCAATTCATCCCTTATTTCAACAGGTGTTCTGAGAATCGGGAAGTTAAAATCAGATCCATTATAAATAACCTCTATGGGGGTTAGCGGATTCATCTTAACTATCTTTGAGTATTGATCTTTAATCGCAACAGAATTCGCAACAATATATTTCGAGCTATTCGCCATCAATCTTGACAGGAATCTATCAATTGGCTTGTAGCGATTATTTATATGCCTAAGCCAAAAGTTCATAGCTCTGAAAGAACCAATTTGTACAACTTTCCTGCGCCAGAATATTCTTGCAGTTAGATAGTATAAAAGCTGTTGAGGGGCATTGATAAAAATAATATCAGGTTTCTCTTCATTTAGAATTTTAATAAACCTAACTATAATTGCCGGTTCAACCCTTTTTTTCCATCCTAAATCAACAAGTTTGCACCCTGTTTTTTCAAACTCCTCTCTAAGCCCTCCACCAGAGCCTGTGGTACACATTATTGGTTCAAATATCTCTTTGTTTAGATGTTTCACTAAATACAACACCTGTCTATGCATCCCTCCAATCCTAAAACTATCTATAAAAAAGAAAATCTTAATTCTCATAATAATTTTTATAAATATTATCAAGCAATGACTAAAAGGCAATAATGAACTAAGTGTTCCCGTTCAGTCACTCCAAAAAATATTAATACTCTATATTTTTTCTAAAGATCCTGTTTCAACATTATATATTTCAAGTTCTCTAAGAACTTCTAAACGTTTTTCACCAGATATATATGTTAATTTACGTTGCGTGTTCCTACACTCTCTAAATTTAGATTCTACATATCCTTCAGCTACCGTCAATGTTTTTAAATTCTTCATTTTATCATTTCGTACAAAATAAGCATTATTGCCATTGCTATTACTTCCAATAAAACCATACCCTTTGGCAGCAGCAAGTTGCACGATCGCTTTTAAAGATGCGCCAAAGAATAAATCACTATAATGTTTTCTAGATCTGACAAATTCAGGATCGTAGGGAACAGTCCATGCTTTATCTGCTCCAAAAACGCTATTATATTCAACAATTACAATAACCGGATTTATCACAGTAATTTCTTTCCATATCCAGTAATCATTTCCATCAATGTCAATATGAAGTAATCCAATATTCCCATTAAACCCGTTTTCACTAATTATCTGGTTAATATTTTCTTTGGTAATAAAATCAGGAATGGCAAGCAGGTTATGCTGCCAATAAATATTATCTTTTTGGATATATTTTATATTTTTTTTAGACCCATCCATCACCATACC
>JABMPH010000218.1 GCA_013203805.1 Bacteroidota bacterium
CAGGATGCTATGCAACAGCTAAAGGATTTTAACATCAGTGTAGAATTAATCGATGTACGCACACTCATTCCATTCGATATTAATCACTTAATTGCAGAGTCGATTAGCAAAACCAATAAGGTATTGTTTTTTGATGAAGATGTTCCCGGAGGTGCAACAGCATATATGATGCAAATAGTATTGGAAGAAGATGGAGGGTATTACCAGCTCGATTCACAACCAAAAACTCTTACAGCAAAAGCACATAGGGCAGCGTATAGTACAGATGGCGATTATTTCTCAAATCCCAATGCAGAAGACGTATTTGATGTGATTTATAATATGATGCACGAATATAATCCCGAAAAATATCCAAAGATATTTTAGACATAGGTTTACGATTATTTCCAATAGACTATACAGAATCATTTTTTGGAATATCTGTGTTTCATGTTTAAACTATCAAACAGGGCAAACTCATCTATAATCAAGTGCGACTGAGGGAATTCCATGGAGAACCCTGAGTATTAATTGTGCATTTTTTTTTACCACTAAGTAACACTAAGGTTGTCGCAAAGTGACACGAAGGAAAAAACCTAATAATAAGAATGCATATGCAAAGTACAAATAATAAAATGAAAAATCTTTAATCCTTAGTGCGACTTTGTGATGTCCTTTGTGCTCCTTTGTGTTTAATTTTTTTTACAAAGTACTCTCGAGTAAACAGCTACAAAGATAAAGTTACAGATTTATAATTGGTTATCAAGTTTTATCTTCATAGTGATCAAAGGAGATATAAATCTTGAAATTAGATTTGTTTGCCCTAATCCACCAAAATCACCACTTAAATTTTAAATTCAAAAGATTATCTTTGCAGAATGCTGCGTGTGTGGACATATCTCTTAGTAATAGTTTTATTAGCAACTATTAATTCCTGTTCCCAACAAACAGATAACAAGACTGATGAGTCTGCATATAAAAAAAGTATTCACAAGGATAAGCTAACACAATCCATTATTGTTCAGAGGCTTCCTTCTTTTTTTGTTGAATCAAATACGGATACCGCATTTTTATATACTACTAAGGTTTCAAAAAACGTAGGCGATTTTGTAGAACTAAGCATTCAGGAAATTGCAGCTAAAAAAGGTAATATTGAAAGAAAGCCATCAGAATACCACACAGCAAACTACACAAGTCAACAGGATATTAGTAGTTCAACAAGACTAATTAGAATAGTATTCGACAATGACATTTTTAATAATACTGATTATTATTATACAAACGGCGTAGTTATTGAGCTCCTAGTTCCTACAGCAAAACTTTCACCGTTATCAAAACTATTATTGGGTATTAAAGGAGCTGCTATAGATTTGTATGGGTTCTCTATTAAGCAGAATATTTATACGCCAACTAATCCCGATATTGCTGAAATCTCGATTGGTGACCGACCCTTTTCCGCCTTTTTAACCATTGGTCAAATTAGAGAAAGCTACAACTTAAAAAATAATTTTACAATTAAAAGCGGTTTGAATTTTGGAGTGCTTGGCCCCGCATCAATGGGTTCTGTAGTTCAATCATCAATTCATAATATTGAACCCGTTGGCTGGAATAACCAAATTAAGAACAATGTTGTAATTAATTATTCTGTTGAGATTGAAAAAGGAATTGTTAGTACCCCTCATTTCGAATTTAATATAACTGGTGGCGGAAATATTGGAACCATATTCAATAAACTTAAGGGAGGAATTTATTTAAGGACAGGGAATTTCACTCCGATTATTAGGGGACTTTTCTCTAACTCAGCCAGAACATCCAATAAAAGTGCATTTCAATATTGGTTTTTTGTGAGTGGTAGCACTAATATTGTTTTCTACGATGCCACACTTCAGGGAGGTTTATTTAGCAAAACCAATTCATACATAATTCAGAATAAGGATATTAACAGACTGGTACTAAACTTAAGTGTTGGCTTTGCATTGTATTACAAGAATGTTGGTTTGGAGATGCAGAATTTTTATCTTTCGCCGGAGTTCAAAAATGCCTATGATTTTAGGTGGGGTCGAATTAAATTAATATTCAAAATCTAATAGAACAATATGTCGAAACTAGTTACTCCAAAAAACGGAAATTCAACAAATTCTAATCCGCCATTGGAAAATGTTCAGATTGAATTCCCAGTAACATTTCAACTAAAAGCAGTAATGGATACTTCAAGTTCTGATGATGAAAACAAGAAAAAGCTAATTGATGTTTTTAATAATCTTAAAGTTAAGAACAAATTCATAAACACCAAACAAAGCAGCAAAGGCACTTATACAAGCTATAATTATAAAGTTACCTTGATTAGCAAGGCACAACTTGGAACTCTGTATGAAAACCTAAAAAGTGTACCCGGATTAAAGTTTGCCATATGATTCAAAAATTAATTGCAGTTGCGTTTGGAGGTAGTATTGGTGCAGTCTTACGCTATCTTATTTTTCTTGCATATGAAAAAACAAATACCCATTCCTTCCCTTGGGGAACATTAATTGTGAACCTTGCAGGCTCATTTTTAATTGGTTTATTATGGGGAGTATTTGATAAATTTTATGTGTCACCAGGAATTAGACTTTTCCTATTTGTAGGGATTCTTGGTAGTTTCACTACTTTTTCAACATTTGCATTTGATGTATTTAGCCTTGGTAAAGATGGCAGTTTCAAATTCCTAATTATTTATATACTAACAACAAATGTTGTAGGAATATCGTTAGCATTTATAGGTTACTATATTTCAAAATTATTCTAATGCACGAGATTGAACCATATTATAATTGGAGAGACAACTATATAGCTGCTGACGACCCTGAATCTACTTTTTTTAATCGAGAATATAGCGAGTTCTCATTTACCAATTCCATATACGATCATTTGATCCATCCCCAGTGGGATGAGTTTGGATCTAATACTCTTTTCATCAAGATTTTGATGGTTAATTACGAATCACAATATTGCATTATTGAAATGCTTGGCGAATGGAACGATTTATTATATAATGATATAATGTTTTTATACAGAAATGTAATTGAAATACTTCTTGAAAATGAAATTAAGTACTTTATCCTAATTGGTGAAAATATACTAAATTTTCATGCTGATAGTAATGATTATTATGAAGAATGGTTTAATAATATTGATGATGGGTGGATTGTTGGTGTAAATTTCAGAGACTTCATAATTAAAGAGTTTGAAGATGCAAATATTGATTATTTTATTGCATTTAGCGGTGAGTTTAACGAAATAGCATGGAGAAATCAAACGCCTGACCAATTGTTTGAACAAACCAATTCCATAATCACCAAAAGAATTGGCATCTGATAAAAACCCCAATAATTACCAATGACCAATTATCCAATGACCAATTATCTAATTATCCAATCACCAATTATCCAATTACCCATGTTGAAGTGATATAATGCTAAAATGTTGAAATGCTAAAATGAATTTGATTTTGAATGATAGAATAATCTATTTCGAAAGACTAAAGACAAATGACTAGAGCAGCAGCAACAATATCCGTTTATGGCAAAGTTCAAGGAGTTGGATTTCGATACCACACATCTAAAAAGGCGGCTGAATTCAATATTAGTGGTTTTGTTCGAAACAAGCCTGATGGCTCGGTATATATAGAAGCAGAAGGTGAGGAAATTGATCTATTAGCATTTATCGATTGGTGTGAAGTTGGTCCCCAATGGTCGAGGGTTATAAAAATAGAAACTCAAACTATTCCACCATTATACGCCAGCGGGTTTCAGATTAAATAACCTAACACTTGCTAACACTTCCGTATAATCTTACTACCTTTACAACCTTAATTTTTAAATTTAAATTATGGAAAAAGTAAAACAATTTATCGAGGATAATAGGGAACGATTTATGGAGGAATTATTCGAAGCAATTCGCATTCCTTCAATATCTTCTTTAACTGAACATAAAGGAGATATGATCCGTATGGCTGAGCACTACAAGAAAAGTTTGCTTGCTGCAGGAGTTGACAAAGCCGAAGTTATGCCTACTACAGGCAACCCTGTTGTTTATGGCGAAAAAATAATTGACGAATCATTACCAACCGTACTCGTTTATGCACATTATGATGTAATGCCAGTTGATCCAATCGAGCTTTGGGATTCACCACCGTTTGAACCAGAAATTCGTGATGGTAAAATTTATGCCAGAGGTGCCGACGATGATAAAGGTCAGGGATTTATGCACATTAAAGCCTTTGAGGCTCTTGTTAAAAACAATAAGCTTACTACCAATGTTAAGTTTATGATTGAGGGTGAAGAAGAAATTGGTTCTGTAAGTCTTGGTGCATTTTGCGAAGAACATAAAGAAATGCTAAAGGCAGATATTATCCTTGTTTCTGACACAGGTATGATTGCTGAAGATATTCCTTCAATAACAACAGGCCTAAGGGGTTTAGCTTATTGGCAGGTTGAAGTTACCGGACCAAACAGAGATCTTCATTCAGGTCTTTTTGGTGGAGGCGTAGCTAATCCAATAAATGTATTAGCGAAAATGATCGCATCAATGACTGATGAAAAAGGCATGATTACAATGCCGGGTTTTTATGATGATGTTCTTGTTGCTACTGATAAAGAAAGAGAAATGCTAAACAAAGCACCTTTCAGTATTGATGAATATAAAAAAGCAATTGATGTTGAAGAACTAGACGGTGAAGCTGGGTACACTACAATTGAAAGAACCGGAATTCGTCCTTCATTTGATGTTTGTGGTATCTGGGGTGGTTACACCGGAGAAGGTGCAAAAACAGTACTTCCTTCAAAAGCATTTGCGAAAATTTCAACTCGTTTGGTTCCAGATCAAAATAATGAAAAGATAGCAAAGATGTTTGAAGAGTATTTTACAAGTATTGCGCCAAAATCTGTAAAAGTTAAGGTTGAATCCCTACATGGTGGTCAGGCATATGTTTGCCCAATTGACCTCCCTGCGTACAGAGCTGCTGAACAGGCATACGAAAAAGTTTATAATAAAACTCCTGTGCCCATGCGCAGTGGTGGTAGTATTCCTATTATATCAACATTCGAAGATATACTTGGAACAAAATCGGTTCTAATGGGATTCGGACTTGAGTCGGATGCAATTCACTCACCAAATGAAAACTATACCGTAGTTAATTTCTACAATGGCATCGAAACCATAGCTTGGTTTTATCAGTTTTTTGCTGAAGAATTTAAAAAATAGCAAAAAAATCTACAGTCTTATTAATTTTGCTCCTTGCACAATATGGTATTGTTCAGGGAGCATTTTTGTTTTACAGAATTAGACCACTTTTCCAAAATTAACTCTAAACAAAGCATTAACCTTTTGAATCACCTCCCTCGGCCTCGGGTGGTTTTTTTGTGCTAATTCGCTTTCTGGCTGGTTTTTTAGTGTCAGATTTTTTCTTGTCAGAATTTGTGAATCTTCTTAACGACTCCATATGCTTCTCAAAATCCTGGCTGCGTTTTGTATTAAGGTTACGTCTGTCATCCGAATTTGATTCATCATTCTTATAATACTTTTTCCTATCATCAGATCTCTTTAAATTTGGCTCCTGATAATTTTCATTTTCACCGTCAGATTCAGTTTTTTGTAGATCTAATCTATCTTCCTCCAGGCTGCGAACGCCATCATCCCATTTTTTTATACCACGTTTCGCTTCATCAGATTGTCGGTCTTTTGAATCTCTGAAATCATCTCTCTTTGAAAAGTCTTTTTTCCCTTCTTTCGAAAACCTTTCATCAGGATTATCACCATATCTTTTTGTGCCTTCATAAACTTCGAACTTCAAGAATTTTGTTTCTATGGGACCATTATACAGGGTGATTTTTTGAGATGGACGTAAACCTATAAACTTAGCCTGATCGAAGTCAGGACATATAACCCAAGCCTCGCAACCAGCAAAATTATTTTTTAGCACATTACCTATGCCCTTATATAAATCTCTCATTTCACCACGTTCCTCCATACGAATTCCATAAGGAGGATTCATAATAAGCACCCCGCCATTTTCGGGTTTGATACTGTCAAAAAAAGCTACTTTAACCTCGATATCTTTATGGAGTCCTGCAAATTTCAGATTTCGTTTAGTAATCCCAATTGCTTTTTCCGATCGGTCGGATGCGTAAATATTGCATTCATGTTCAGTGAGGTTGTTATCTGCATCCTCCTTTGTTTTATCCCACAATTCTTGGTTAAAACCTTCCCAATTCATAAAGGCAAATTCCTTCCGATAGTAACCAGCAGGAATATTCATGGCTAACATTGCAGCTTCCATTGGTATTGTTCCCGATCCACACATTGGGTCGTAAAAATCACGATCACCCTTCCAGCCAGCCAACTGTATCATACCCGCAGCAAGTATCTCATTTATTGGAGCCTTATCGGATCCAATTTTATATCCACGTTTGTGTAACGATTCACCTGAGCTATCAAGAGAAATGGTACAAACATTATGGCTTATATGTACGTCAATATATATATGCGGAGTTTCAACATTTACCCATGGACGTTTACCCGTACTTTCCCTAAATTGATCAACAATAGCATCTTTTGTTTTTAATGCTGCATAATGTGAATGATCCATATCAGAATGAAACAAATTTGCATCCACCGAAAATGTTTGATTCAGCTTAAAAACATCCATCCAATTAATCCTCTTTACCTTATCATACAACTGATCATCATTCTTTACATCAAAAACACCAATGGGCTTAAGTATTCTAATGGCTAATCTTGACAAGTAATTCACTTTATAAAGAAGAGCTTCATCACCACGAAAAGTGCAACCACGCTTTATTATTTCAACATCATCAGCACCCAATTCCTTCAGTTCTTTTGCTAATAATTCCTCAAGTCCGGCAAAAGTTTTTGCAGTTAAATCCATCCCCTTTTTAAATTCTTTAATTGATTCCATATGGTTGGCAAAATTAATTATTTTAGCCTGTCTACAAGCATATTATCAAAATTATAAACATGACTATTAAAGAAGCACAACAGAAAGTTGATCATTGGATTAACACAACAGGGGTAAGATATTTCAATGAACTCACTAATATGGCAATACTAACAGAAGAAGTTGGCGAGGTAGCAAGGATTATTTCACGTACCTATGGTGAGCAATCTTTTAAAGATAGAGATGAAGAACACGATCTTGGTGATGAAATGGCAGATGTATTGTTTGTGCTAATTTGTTTGGCAAATCAAACCGGTATAGATCTTACTGAAGCACTTCAAAAAAACTTAGTTAAAAAGCAGACTCGAGATAAGGAAAGGCATAAAAACAATAGTAAGTTGAAATAATCAAATGAATAAGAACATTGTGGGTGAAATAAGTTAAAAACTCGGGGAGGATTATCATTCAGCAAATTCACAATTTGCACTTACTGTAATTTTAGAACAATGGGAGCAGATGAGTCCTATTATAAAAGATCCGCTTTATTTTTCTTTAGACTCAAATATAAAAACTTTATGGTTAGCTTTAGAAATTACCAGACTGATTAAATGTTTGTAAATAGTATTTCGTTTGGAGCACTCAACGATCTTAAAATCATCAGCATATCGATTTTAATACTATGGAAAAATACTATTAAGAATCGGGAATTATGATTGGAAAACTACTTGGTTTACTGATTTACAATCTAGAGCATTTGGTTTTGATACACCATCCAAAAACTTCGCATAAAAATATAAGTTTATTCAATACATTTCAATAATGGAACATAATGATAACAACAACTATACGTTTACTTTAAAATACTGACTGAACATATCAGTATTTATTATAAATTTACATTATCGATGTAATAAAAACTTATATAAATATGAAAGATAACTTACTTCAATATATCAGACCAATTATTGGCTTTGCCATTATTGTATTTATGGGATGGTATTTTTTGGATGTTGTTGCATATATATTAGTTGCTACTTTTTTATCGATGATGGGAACTCCATTAGTAAGGCATCTTGATAAAATTAATATTCGAAAGCGAAAGATCCCTCACGGATTAAGCGTTGTTACAACAATGATTGTTATGATGTTTATTTTCAGTTTATTTATGGTGCTAATTGTACCTTTAATTATTCGACAAGCTAATATTATTTCAACTATCGATGTGAATGATATAATTGCCAATTACCAGGACCCGATGAATAATCTGGATAGATTTTTGGTTCAGTACAATGTTATTAATGCTGATGAAACGCTGGCAATATATCTTCAAAGTCAGATAATTGAATTGATAAGTGTAGCTAAATTCACTAATTTCTTTACCAATTTAGTGAGCACAACCGGATCGGTTTTCATGGGTACGTTTATTATTATCTTCCTTACTTATTATTTTTTGGCTGATGATAAACTTGCAAAAAATTTCGTTCTTATACTTTCGCCAGAAAAATATATTGATGATTTGGATAAAGCACTCCATGATTCTAAATTCCTTTTGGTTAGATATTTTCATGGTATTTTGATTGAGGTAATAATAATGATGACCTTGGAAACTACAGGGTTATTAATAATGGGAGTACCAAATGCATTACTAATTGGTTTTCTTGGTGGATTAATGAACATCATTCCATACATTGGGCCTTTAATTGGAATGACAATCGGAGCAGTATTAGCAATATTATCTATACTAAGTGCCGGTGAATATGATATGCTAATATTCACTTTTTTTAGTGTTGTTGGAGTTTTTGGGATTGCAAACCTTATAGATAATTTTATTCTCCAGCCCCAAATTTATTCAAAAAGTGTGAAGGCTCATCCCGTTGAGGTTTTTCTGGCAATAATAGTTGGAGGAAAAATTGCCGGAATTGCTGGAATGATTCTTGCAATACCAACCTTAACAATAATTAAAGTAATTGCTCGTCAGTTTATGCAACAAATGAAACTGGTGAAATATTTAACAAGTAGAATGTAACCTTTTTATAAAAAATCAATATAATATAACACGCATTAACCTTTTAAATTTTATAGATATGAGTGAAAAAAATTCAAGTTCATGCTTTTCTTTTTTAGTAGGAGCAATAGTAGGTGCAGCCGCAGGAGCAGTGGCAGGTTTACTACTAGCACCAGAAACTGGTGAAGAAACAAGGAAAAAATTAACGGAAAAATCGAAGGATTTAGCAGACGACCTTTTTGACAAATTTGACGACTTCAAGGAAACAATGACTGATGTACTTGAGGATGTTAAGCAAGGAACTGCTGAAACTCTTGAGGCTGTTAAAAAAAGCACTAGCTCTCTAATAGAAGAAGTGAAAGAAAAAGCCAAATAAGTTAAATTAACTTATTTTTTATGGAATACGAAAATTTGGGCACTCCGCTAAGGGAAACATTAGATGAGTTCAAAGCCTATATAGAAAGCCTAATTACATACAACAAGCTTGTATTTGTTAGGGGTGCTGGAGTATTGTCTTCATATTTGATGCTACTGTTATTACTGCTAGGGCTTAGTGGATTTGTCCTTTTATTTTTATCCTTTGCATTTGCGGGATGGTTTGTGGAGATAACAGGGCTTGGTATTGGAACAGGCTATATGGTGATGGCAGTTTTCTATATATTTCTTGGTGTCCTTGTTTATATTTATCGTAAGCGTTTAATCTTTAATCCCACACGAAGACTTTTTGGAAATATAGTATTTGGAGACTTTGAGTCGTCAATTGATTCAACAGCTTTCGACTCTGAAGAAATGCATACCCAAAATATTAAAGAAGTACACGAAAAGTTGACCAAACAAAAGGATGTATTAAATGATAAATTAAAGGAACTTGAGCAAAACCTAACATTTGCAAATATTGCTCAACAAATTATTGGGAAAGCATATTCTTCAATTGTTTCTACATCAAATATTGCAAAATTTGCATTTACTCTAATCAAGAAATTCAAGTGGTTTACTGAGCGTAAGAAAAGAAAAAGCGTAAAACAAAAAGAGGATAAAGAACTAAAAGAAGGAAAAAACAAAGACTAAACAGTAAGTATATCTTTTTCTTTATCCTCAAAGAGTTTATCAACTATCTCGGAATACTTATCGGTCAATTTTTGGATTTCATCCATTAACCTTTTTGCTTCATCTTCGGGGAGACCATCCTTTTCCAGTTTTTTGGCCTCATCATTTCCCTGACGTCTTGCATTGCGAACGCCAATCTTTGTATCCTCAGCAATTACCTTTGCCTTTTTTACCAGATCTAATCTTCGCTCTTCAGTTAAGGGAGGAACATTAATCCTGATGATATCGCCTTCATTTTGTGGATTAAACCCTAGGTTTGCATTTAGTATTGCTTTTTCAATCTCATGAATAGTGCTTCTGTCGAAAGGCTGGATTACAATTTGTCGTGCATCTGGAGTATTGATATTTGAAGTTTGTTCAATTGGAGTTAATGCACCGTAATATTCTACTCTAACACCTGCTAACATAGATGGATTAGCTTTCCCTGCTCTAACTTTCAGTAATTCTTTTTCAAGGTGCTTTATGGCATCTTGCATGTTCTCTTTAACTTCTTCTAAACAAAAAATAGCTTCGTCTTCCATTACGTCTGTTTTTAATTACCACAAATGTAATATTTCTCAACAATGAATAATCGATTTTTATACTAAGAAACTGTCTAAATTTAGTCATATCGTTTTATTACATGTCTATTTTACCCTATTATCGTTATTTTTTCTATCCGTAGCTATGGCTATGCATCTCAAAAATGCCTCAATATGACAAAATATAC
>JABMPH010000219.1 GCA_013203805.1 Bacteroidota bacterium
ACTCTATTGTCTTTTATTATTATTTTTTGTATTTTTGCAATTGATATGTAAAAAATAAATAATGAAAAAATCAAATATTATAGAGTTAGATGTTCGCCCGATCCTGGCAAGTGGGGTAGACCCATTTGAAGCGATAATGGAAAAAGTAAAAGTTATGAAAGATGATCAAACATTATTGATAATAAATTCATTTGAGCCAGTTCCATTATTAAACATATTAAAAGATAAAGGGTACACCTATGAGACAGAGAGACCTGATAATGGTGTTGTACATACATTTATCAGAAAAGAAAACAAAGATACTTCGACCAAAATAGTTGAATCAGCTCAATCGAAACCGAATTTATCGTTTGATGAAGTTGAAGTTAAATTTGAAGGGAATTTGATTGAGATAGATGTAAGAGATTTGGAGATGCCATTGCCAATGGTTACAATACTCGAAGAAATCGAAAAATTAGAAGATAATAATGCATTATTTGTACATCATAAAAAGCTTCCCCAATATCTATTACCTGAATTGGAAAATAGAGGTTTCTCCTATGTATATAAAGATGTTGATAGCATTAATCTAAAATTAATAATTTATAAGTAATGCAAGCAGGACTAAGTACTAAAAACGCCCCATCACCAAACGTGGTATTACCTCATTATGCATTTGGGGCTGTTTCATTTTTAACGGCAGCCATATTACTTTTTTTTGCTGCCAGCGAATTAACAGGTCATTATTTAAGTCCAAAACTACTATCCATAACTCATGTGCTTGTACTGGGATGGATTACGATGGTAATTTTTGGAGCATTATATCAATTAATTCCTGTTGTAATGGAAGTTAAACTCTATAGCGAAAAGCTTGCAATAATCACATTTTTCATGTTTGGCTTGGGTTTAATAACCTTATCAGCATCAATGTGGTCGTTTAATTTTGGGCGAAGTATTGGTCTGGAAATCGGGGGGTATTTAATTCTGGTGTCAATGTTGCTTTTTGCCATAAACACGATTTTGAGCGCTGCACAAACTAAAAGAAAGACCATAGAAAATACATTTATTATTACTGCCGTATTTTGGTTGTTACTAACTGTAACTATAGGAATAATAATGGTGTTAAATTTCGCCTTCCACTTTATATCGGGATCGCATCTTCAATTATTAAAAATGCATGCCCATTTGGGTATTGTAGGATGGTTTTTATTGTTAGTAATTGGTGTTGCCAGTAAATTAATGCCGATGTTTTTAATAGTACATAAACTACCTCGCAAATTACTTAATTACACTTATTATTTAATTAATGCAGGTTTATTATTACTGGCAATTGGTTACTATTTTTATAACCATATCTGGTATTTGGCTTTAAGCTCATCTTTAATAGTAGCCGGTATTGTTTTCTTCTTAAGGTTTAATTATATAGCATTTAGTAAAAGAATCCGTAAAAAACTTGATGTGGGAATGAAGCTTAGTGCAACAGGATTTATACTATTAGCAATCAGCATAGTATTTGGGATATTTTCCATTTTGAGTCTCGATTTTCTAACCACAATTCAAACAAGAATTGAAATCGCATATGGAGTTTTAATAGTGTTGGGTTTTTTAACATCGCTGGTTCTGGGTCAAACATATAAAACTCTGCCTTTTATTATATGGCTTAAAAAATATCAATCAAAAGTTGGTAAAATAAAGGTTCCATTGCCAATGGAATTATATTCTGATAAAATAGCACATTACCATTTTTACACTTTTATCATCAGTATTTTATTATTGATATCCGGCATATTAATTGCCCAGTCACTACTAATAAAAATAGGAGCAATTATATTGGTAATTACCGCCTTATTATACAATTATAATGTTTTTAAAATAATTTTTCATAAAGAAACCGAAAATGAATCTTGATAGTTTTACACCAATAGAAAAGGAAATACTCGAGTTACTTAAATCTGTTATGGATCCTGAAGTAGCTGTAAATGTTGTTGATCTTGGATTAATTTACGAAATAAATTATCAGGAAGAACGCAAACTCATTCATGTACTAATGACATTGTCAACAAGAGGATGTCCACTTGGGGATACAATAATGAGAAATATAGAAGTTGTAATTGAGGAAAAATATCCCGGAATGGACATAGATGTTGAACTTACATGGGAACCTGAGTGGTCGCCTGATATGATTACCGAAGATGGCCGAAAAGCTATCGATCAATAACCCAATGTTTTCTAAAACTACTGAATATGCCATAAGGGCTATCATATTCCTTTCTGTAAAAACAGATATTAACAAACTTAAGGGGTTAAGTGATATTGCAGTTGAGCTGAATTTCCCTGAGGCATTTCTAGGCAAGGTATTGCAGAACCTTGTTAGAGCAGGACTAATAGTATCTGTTAAAGGCCCTGGCGGTGGATTTTATATCAATGGCAATACATTAAATATTACCATATTAGATATAGTTGAGATTTTGGAAGGGCTTAACTTTTTAAATAAATGTGGTCTTGGCATGCATTTGTGCAATAAGGAAAACCCATGTCCCATACATGATGAATACAAATCGGTTTCAGAAAATATCCGAAAAGCACTTTCTTATAAATCAATAAAGGATATAAGTGAGGATGTTAAATCAGGTAATAATAATCTCTCATTTTCTTTTTAATATGCATTTGAAATCCACCTTCTTTGATGGTGGATTCTTTAATTTGATAAATTCATATTGTATCTGTTAACCTAATTGATTTTACAGAAGTTAGTTCTATAATAAATTTTGACATCCAGAGTGCAATCGTTTTAATACTTGATAAATAGAACCATTCTAAGTTATTTTTGTTTGTAGTACACCCAATATATTTTATATTTGCCATTCGTATAACCTCAAATATAAATACAATGAAAAAACATAATTTTTACGCGGGTCCTTCAATCCTCCCTCAATTCACAATCGAAAAAACTGCTGAAGCTATTCATAACTTTGCCGGTACTGGTTTATCTGTTATGGAAGTAAGTCATCGTAGTAAAGAATTTATTGCTGTTGTTGACGAAGCAACTAAGCTTTTCAGAGAACTTCTAAACATCCCTGATAATTATTCAGTATTGTTTTTAGGCGGCGGTGCAAGTACTCAATTTGCAATGATCCCATTTAACCTTTTTGTAAACAAAGCAGCATATTTAAATACTGGCGTTTGGGCTAAAAAAGCAATAAAAGAAGCAAAGATGTTTGGTGAGGTAGATGTTGTAGCTTCATCCGAAGATAAGAATTTTTCATACATTCCAAAAGGTTACTCAATCCCTAAAGATGCTGATTATTTCCACATAACAACTAACAATACTATTTATGGTACCGAAATCAAATATGATATTGATTCTCCTGTTCCGTTGGTAGCAGATATGTCATCTGATATTTTTTCACGTCCAATTGATGTATCAAAATATGCTATAATTTATGGTGGTGCACAAAAAAACCTGGCTCCTGCAGGCGTAACATTCGTAATAATTCGCAACGATATTCTTGGTAATGTTAAACATCATCTTCCAACCATGATGAATTATCAAACTCATATTGACGCAGAAAGTATGTTTAATACACCTCCTGTTTTGCCAATTTTTGCTGCACTGCAAACCCTTAAGTGGTTAGTAGATAAGGGTGGTGTAGAAGCTATGAATAAAATAAATGTTCATAAAGCTGGTTTACTGTACAATGAAATAGATAGGAATTCGCTTTTCAAAGCTACAGTTATTGCCGAAGAGGATCGTTCGTTAATGAATATTTGCTTTGTAATGACCGAAGGTAACGAAGATAAAGAAAAAGCATTCTTCGAATTTGCCAGCTCAAAAGGTATGATTGGTATTAAAGGGCATCGCTCAGTTGGTGGTTTCCGTGCATCAACCTACAATGCACTTCCTGTTGAAAGTGTTGAAGCATTAGTTGCTACAATGCAAGAATTTGAAAAAGATAATAGTTAACATATAAACCCACATATCTAAATATTACTAGTATGACAAAAGTATTAGTCGCTACTGAAAAACCATTCGCAGCTGAGGCTGTAGAACAAATAGCTGAAATTTTTAACAACGCTGGCTATGAGTGTACATTTTTCGAAAAGTACAATGGTCAAGATGAATTAATTGCTGCTGTAGCTGATGCAGAAGCAATGATTATTAGAAGTGATAATGTAACTCCAGAAGTTATAGAAGCTGCTAAAAAGCTAAAAATAGTTGTAAGAGCCGGAGCAGGTTTTGATAATGTAAACCTTGAAGCTGCAACAAAAAATGACGTTTGTGTTATGAATACGCCCGGGCAAAATTCGAACGCAGTTGCCGAACTTGTTCTTGGTATGATGGTATACCAGGCACGAAGTCATTATAATGGGACATCGGGCACCGAACTTTGCTGCAAGAAATTAGGGATTCATGCCTATGGAAATGTTGGTAAACTAGTTGCCAAAATAGCCCTAGGCTTTGGAATGGAAGTATTTGCATTTGACCCATTTGTGGCAAAAAAAACCATTGAAGCTGATGGAGTTACTGTGTTTGATACGGTAGAAGAACTTTATAGCACTTGTGATTACGTAAGCCTTCATATTCCCGCAAATGAACATACTATCAAATCAATAAATTATGATCTATTGTCTAGAATGAAACCTAATGCTGTTCTTGTTAATACTGCACGTAAAGAGGTAATCAACGAAGATGATATGATAAAAATATTTGCTGAAAAATCAGGTTTTAAATATGTTAGCGATATAGCCCCTGCAAATAAAGAGATATTGTTGCAAACCTATCCAAATCGTTGTTTCTTTACTCCTAAGAAAATGGGTGCACAAACAGCTGAGGCAAATATTAATGCTGGTAAAGCGGCTGCTCGTCAGATAATAGGTTTTCTTGAAAAAGGAGATGCTACATTCAAAGTTAACTAGTTTCCAATCTATAATTAATTAGTTGCTGTTATTATGGTAAATATTAAGCAGTTATTTGGTAATTTATTCACAAATGAATGGTTCAAATTACTAAATACAAACACTAATTAATAAAATACAAATTATAATTTAACTAATTTCTTTATGTATAATCAAAAGGAAAAAACTGAAAAAGCTGGAACTTTTTTTAGGTTCGAGGACTTAAGAATTTATCATAAATCCTTAGACTATATAGTATGGCTGCAAGATGTAACAATGCTATTTCCTAATAATGATCAGTCGCAATTTATACTACGTTTTTGTGACTCTGCAAGAAATATTGCTTTTTTTATAGCTGAAGGTTCTGCAAGAGATAAGCTTCAATTTATTCAATATCTTAAAATGGCTAAAAGTGCTATTAGAGAATGCTTGGTTTATACAACTCTTTCGTTAATGCAAAATAATATAACTGATACGCAAGACCAAGAATCCAGGCAACAATTAATGGAAATGACTAAAATGATAGGGGCTCTAATATCTTCGTTGCAACGATCTCACAGTAATTCAAATAATGGTGGTCAAAGTAATGGTAACGGAAACTACCGTTATAATGGTAAAGGTGAAGAACATGTTGAAAGAATTTCAAAGTATGATAATGTAGACGATATTTACAAGCAAGATATTGAAGATTAACATCAAACGATTTTAAAAAACTAAAAATAATATAATATGGCTATACTTAAGGCATTTAAAGGATATCGTCCTCCTGAAAATATAGTACGAGAGCTGGCATCCCGTCCGTACGACGTATTAAATTCTGTCGAAGCTCGCATCGAAGCGGATGGCAACAATTATTCATTGTTGCATGTTATTAAACCTGAAATTGATCTCGACGAAAACGTAAATCTATACAGTCAAGTAGTTTATAATAAAGCTAAAGAAAATCTTGACAAGTTTAAAAATAATGGGTGGCTTGTTAAAGACAATAATGATTATCTATACATATATGCCCAAACCATGTTTGGCAAAACTCAATATGGTATAGTAGGTTGTGCCAGTGTTGAGGATTACATTAACAATGTAATTAAAAAACATGAGCTAACACGTCCTGATAAGGAAGAAGATAGAATGAAACATGTGCGTATTACGAATGCGAATATGGAGCCTGTTTTCTTTTCATATCCTGCTGTAAAAGAAATTGATAGGATAGTTGCCGATTACGTGAAAGATAATAAAGCTGATTATGATTTTACCGCCGACGATGAAGTTGGCCATCATTTTTGGGTAATTAGAGATAGCTCGAAGGTAAAACGTATCATTGAACTATTTAAAGAACTTCCTTCTACCTATGTGGCTGATGGTCATCATCGAACAGCTGCGGCTGCTTTAGTTGGTAATGAAAAGAAGTTGAATAACCCAAATCATTCAGGTGAAGAGGAATATAATTTTTTCTTAGCTGTTCATTTCCCTGATAATCAACTTACAATAATTGATTACAATCGTGTAATTAAAGATTTAAGTGGCTATACAGTAGATGAATTCATCAAAAAACTTGAATTTGCATTCACTGTTGAAGATAAGGGTACAGAAATATATAAACCGACTGCTCTACATAATTTTTCAATGTATCTTGATGGCCGATGGTATTCACTAACTGCCAATAAGGGTACTTACAACGATAATGATCCAATTGCGGTTCTTGATGTAACAATTCTAACAAATCAAGTACTTGATCCGTTATTGGATATTGAAGATTTACGTCGGTCAAAACGAATTGATTTTGTTGGCGGGATTAGAGGTCTTGGTGAGCTGAAGAGAAGAGTTGATAGTGGTGAAATGAAAGTAGCGTTTGCTCTTTATCCTGTAAGTATGAAACAACTTATTGATATAGCTGATAGTGGTAAAATTATGCCACCTAAAACTACTTGGTTCGAACCAAAATTAAGATCAGGTCTTGTTGTACACGAACTTGATTAGCTATATGTAATTTTTTATTTCTTGATATTATGGACATGCCAAGCATAACTAAAAACATTCTAATTGAAGATTTGATTGAAAATTACCCTTTTTCGATAAGATATCTCATGGAAAAGAATATCCGTTGTATAATGTGTGGAGAACCAATATGGGGAACATTTGAAGAGGCAGCCAAAGAAAAAGGATATAACGATGCTGAAATTCAGGTGTTTATTGATGAGATGAAATTGAGAGCTGATAGTAATTAAAATTACAAAAGTTACAAAGCAAAATAATTAGATATTCTAATTACGCGTATTTGAAATACACCAACATATTTCTTATTTTTGACGTTACATACCATACAAATTTATATGATGTCAAAATTCAGATTTTCACTTTTTAAACGTAAAACTTGTTGGCGTCCAACATTTCTTGGAATTATTGTCATTCTGGTGGCTTTTGTTATTATTATTAGATTATCTCTGGGTGTTGTTTATAATGTCCTGGCAATTAATGATCCCATAAAATCGAAAACACTAATACTTGAAGGCTGGGCACCCACCTACGTTGTTAAAGATGCTGTTAAATATTATAACGAAAATAATTATGATAGATTAATAGTTACAGGTATACCAATTGTAAACTATGAGTTTGTAACAATATATAGAAATACTGCACAGGCAACTATTTTAGCCTTACAATATTTTGGATTTAGTGATACAATATATTTAGCAGATATTCCAACAAATGTATATGTCGATAGAACTTATCACACGGCAGTTGCATCAAAATTATTATTCGATGAAAATAATTGGCCAAAAAATTTCAATGTTTATTCTGTTGGAGTTCACGCAAGAAGAAGCAAGCAAATGTTTAAAGAGGCGTTTGGTGATGAATACGATATTGGAATAATTGCACCACGTGATCATACATTTTTACCCCAATATTGGTGGAAAAGCAGCAAAGGATTCCGCAACGTAAGTAATGAGTTTGTAGCAACAGCATTTGTTATGTCATTCTTTCATCCAGATTACTCGAAATCGGTTGAAAGAATTAAATTAGGTAAGTACATTGACAGTATATATTATAGTCGGCAAGATAAATTTGTGGAGTTTTCTGACACCGCAAAATCGAGGTTCAATTGGGAAGAAATTAATAATTTCCATGGATTTAAGTACTTCGATCCAAATATTGAATACCGAATTACAGCCAACTTTGTTGTAGATACAACCGTTCCTGTTTTCGAAATGAAAACCAGCACCGACAGAAGACCTGAATACCGCACATATGGCTACTTAGATTTTGTGATTAACGACACAAATTACCGATTAACTGCATATCAAAATATGCAATATAAAGACCATCCTGATCATGGAGGGAGTTTGTTTATTCCCTTTAAAGATATTACAAATTAAAGTTTAACATATGGTGCCGGCAGATATATTGATATACCAATACCAAAATCTAACAAAGTAATAATTGATTTTAATAGTGCCTATAATCCATATTGTGCATATTATGATCGATGGTCATGCCCACTTGTTCCACTTGAAAACCATCTGGATGTAATTATTCCGGTAGGTGAAAAAAAATATAAATAGAATATAGTCCCTCTAAGATGAAAAAACTTGATATTTCGCTATTATTGGTTGAGGACGATACTGTTATTCGAAATATTTACAAACAAATCCTTGGGCAACATATTTCAATTCTTTACCTGGCAAGCAACGGTGAAGAAGGATATCAAAGCTATATAGACAATAAACCCGACCTTATTATCAGTGATATTAAGATGCCAATAATGAATGGCCTTGATATGATAAAAAAAATTCGGGAGGTTGATAAAACAATGCGAATAATTATCATGTCAGCCTACGGTGAATCACGCTATTTTATTAAAGCCATTGAAACTGGAGTTAAGGGCTTCCTTGTTAAACCTATTGAAACAACTCACTTAATTAACATTATACGTGAGCAAGCAAACGATATTTTACTTGAGAAAAGGTTAGAAGAAGAAGAAGTTAAAAGACTTTCAGCAGAAAAAGAACGCGATAGAGGAGAAGAAATTCTAAGAGCTCTGCTTGAAACCATGGCTAAGTTTTTTAATTTTGGCTTCAATGATAGTACAGTACCAGAAGTACTTAAACTTATTGGGAGTAAGGCAGATGTATCAAGAGCATATATTTTTAAGCTTCACAAAAAAAATAATGAAAGAGTGCTCAGCCAAATTAGCGAATGGGTTGCAGGTGATATTAACGAACAGATAGATAATAATCAATTAAAAGAGATACCAATTTTTAATGATGAATTTAAAAACTGGTCTGATAGTATGGCAAATCATCAAAATATAATGGGATTTGCAAAAGATTTTGATGAACCGACTAGAACGATATTATTGGAGCAAGACATTAAATCAATACTAGCAATACCTATTCGAGTAAAGAATAACTGGTGGGGATTTATTGGTTTCGACGATTGCCATACCTATCGAGAGTGGAGTGATGCTGAAGTAAATGCTTTGGAGATGCTTGCCTACATTCTTGGAGGAGCAATATTCAGAACAGAAGTAGAGGATGAGATGACCAAGTTGAACGCTTCACTTGAGGAGAGAGTTTGGTATCGGACAAAAGAACTTGAGCAGGAAATTATTGATCGTACTCTTTCCGAAAGTCTACTTAAGGATAGCGAAGAAAAATACAGACATATCTATGAAAATGCAAATGATGGAATATTGCTTTTTATGAATAATAAAATATCACTTATCAATCCAAAAATAAGTGAGATTATTCAATTAATGCCAAAAGATATTATTGGCACAAATTTTTTATCTCTAGTAAAAGCAAAATTTTTAGATAAGTTAAGTAGTTATTTTGAGAGTGAAATTGAAAACAATGAAATTCAGGTACAATTGTTAAACGAGAGATGGATTGAAATTAGAGCAACAACTATTTCATGGGATTTAGAACCTGCACATTTATTATTTATTTCGGATATTACAAAAAGAAAAAATGCAGAAAACGATCTGAATAAACTGAATAAAAACCTTGAGAATCGAATTGAACAAGAAGTAAAAAGAGTAAATGTACAGCAGCAACTACTTGTGCAAAAATCAAAATTAGAATCAATTGGTGAGCTTTCAGCAGGTTTAGCTCATGAGATAAATCAGCCACTGGGTGGAATTTCAATGGGGCTTGAAAATATTATTTACAATATTACAGACGAGGGAGTCGATAGCGATTATCTCCAAAAAAAAATAAGCCTCCTTTTCAAAGATATAGAAAGGATCCAAAAAATTATTGAACATGTCCGTCTTTTTTCAAGAGATCAGGAAAAATCGATAATGGAAGTTATATCTGTTAATCAGGTGGTGAAAAATGCACTTTCTCTGATAAGCAAGCAGTTAGCCGACCGATATATTGAATTAATTGTCGATATTCCAGAATCTCAAATTGAAGTAAAAGGGAATCAATATCGTTTAGAGCAGGTTATTCTAAACATTATTTCAAATGCACGTTATGCTGTTGATGAAAAGAAAAAGCGATTGAAAAAGCAAGACTATAGTAAGCGCATTTCTATAGATCTCACAAAAAAACATTCTAAAGCAATTATTACAATTTGTGATAATGGTATTGGTATTGACATGGAAATAATTTCAAAAATATTTGATCCATTCTTCACTACAAAAAGTGAAGAAAAGGGAACCGGATTAGGATTATCTATTTCATACGGAATTATATCAGAAATGAAAGGTGTTATTGAGGTTGAGAGTGAAAAGGGAAATTATACTCATATGAAAATAGTAATTCCCGTTAATTAAATAAAATGGCAGAAAAGATTAATATATTAATAGTTGATGATGAACCACGCGTTGTAGCAGAAATAGAAGAGTTTTTGGTAACAAAAAACTTCAATGTTTATAAGGCCGGAGTACCATCGCTTGCATTCAAAATTCTTAACAAACACTTTATAAACATTGTAATACTTGATATTAAACTACCCGAAATGGATGGTTTGGAAGTACTACTAAAAATTAAAAAGGATTTCCCTGATATTGAAGTTATAATGATATCTGGACACGGCGACATGGATACAGTTATACAGGCAATGAGAAATGGAGCTTCCGACTATTTTGCCATGCCTTTTAGGTTAGTCGAAATTAACAACGCTATAATGCGAACTCAAAGATTTATTGAGTTAAATATGGAGCTTAAATCTGCTCAGCAAAATGTACATTCCCTATCCAAGAAAATTCTTAATAGCATAGGAAACCAGTTATTGGGAAATAGTGAGGCAATGAAGCTATTAATCAACATGATGAGTAAGGTTGCCAAGTCAGAAAATACATCTGTATTGATTCTGGGAGAAAGCGGTACAGGTAAGGAACTGGTTGCTCAAGGTATACATCAATTAAGTTCAAGAGGTAACAAAATGTTTTATTCAGTAAACTGTTCAGCCATACCTGAAAGTTTATTCGAGAGTGAGTTTTTCGGACATAAAAAAGGATCATTTACCGGAGCAGTTGAAGATAAAGCTGGTTGGTTCGAAATAGCTGATAATGGAACTCTCTTTCTTGATGAAATAAGTGACATGCCAATGGGTCAGCAAGCAAAGCTACTTAGAATACTTGAGGAGCGAAAAGTTAGTAAAGTTGGATCAAGAGAGAGTAAGGAGGTTAATGTTCGTGTAATTGCAGCATCAAATACTCAACTCGAAATTCTGGCATCTGAAAATAAATTCCGGCTTGATTTATTCCATCGCTTAAGTGTTTTTGTTATAAATATTCCCCCATTACGAGAAAGAAAAGAGGATATACCATTACTTTTCGATTATTACCTAAATCAGTATAGCATACAGATGCAGAAACCATTGCCAAAGGTAGATGCCAGAGTATTGAATTCGCTTCAACAATACGATTTCCCGGGTAATATCAGAGAATTAAAAAATATTATCGAAAGAGCCGTAATACTGTGCGATGGAGATATAATACTACCCGAACATATTTCTTTTTCCGGATGTATGCAATCAATATCAGGAGATACTAATACCACTGACAAAAATGGGAATACCCAACTTAACTTCGATTTAGAGCAACATGAAAAAGATCTAATTCAAAAGGCAATGACTCATGCAGGAAATAATAAGTCGAAAGCAGCAATTTTGCTTAATATCACATGGCAGGCACTGGATAGAAGAATGAAAAAATATGAACTTGAATAATGAAAAAAAACTCCGACCTGAATTCAGATCGGAGTTTTTTATTCATTTTATAACCGTTTATTTAACAGCATCAACTATAGCTTTAAAAGCTTCAGGGTTATTTACTGCTAAGTCGGCTAATACTTTACGACTCATTTCAATATCTTTAGCATGTAATTTGCCCATAAATACCGAATACGACATATCATACATTCTGGCAGCAGCAGTAATCCTTTGAATCCATAATGCTCTGAAATTACGTTTTTTAACTCGTCTGTCGCGGTATGCGTATACCTGCCCTTTTTCGTAGGCATTTTTAGCAACCGTCCAAACATTTTTTCTCCGACCAAATTGACCTTTGGTCTCTTTCATGATCTTTTTTCTGCGTGCTTTCGCAGCAACTGAGTTTACTGATCTTGGCATTTTAATTAATTTTTTTTATCGTCATAGCGCTCCTAATCGAAGACTTATGGAGCTATGACAAACGTTAAACATTAGTTTAGCTACGAATCAACATTCTGATGTTTTTCTCATCTGTTTTGTCTATAATCGCCATGTAAGTTAAATTACGTTTGCGTTTTTTCGACTTTTTAGTAAGAATGTGACTTTTGTAAGCATGCTTTCTTTTAATTTTACCAGTTCCGGTAAGAGTAAATCTCTTTTTGGCACTGGATTTAGATTTCATTTTTGGCATTACTTAAAATTTATTTATTATTGATTAGAAAAATTATTTTTTGGGAGCAACAATCATTATCATTCGCTTACCTTCAAGTTTAGGGAGTCTTTCAACCTTACCATATTCTTCAAGTTCCTGAGCAAATCTTAGCAATATATACTCTCCTTTATCTTTATAAATTATTGATCGTCCTTTAAAAAACACATCAACTTTAACCTTGGCACCATCTTGTAAAAACTTAATGGCATGTTTTAATTTAAAATCAAAGTCATGGTCATCAGTGTTAGGCCCAAGCCTTATTTCTTTCACAACAACTTTAGCAGACTTGGATTTAATTTCTTTCTGTTTCTTCTTTTGTTCGTACAGAAACTTTTTATAATCCATAATCTTACAAACCGGTGGGTTTGCCGAAGGTGATATTTCCACAAGATCCAGATCCAGCTCTTCGGCTAAATTTAGAGCATCTCTTAATTGAAAAATACCTGGTTCAACATTTTCTCCAACCAATCTTACAATTGGTGAAGTAACGTATTTGTTTATCTTGTTAGGATCCTCCTTCTTTACAAAAGGTTTACGTGGTCCTCTTTTACCTCTATACTGTGCTATTGTTGTATCCTCCTATATTAGTTAATAATTATTTCAGGTTCATTAATTTCTCAACTTCTGAGTTTATAATGCCTGCTATATCATCTACACTGAACTTACCTAAATCACCTTCACCATGACGTCGAACAGATAGTGTTTCATCACTTTCTTCCTTTTCACCAACGATAAACATAAACGGAATTTTCATTAACTCAGCGTCTCTGATTTTTCTTCCTGTTTTTTCACTTCGGGTATCAATAGTTGCACGAATTCCTAATTCGTCGAGCGAAGTTAAAACTTTTTTCCCGTAATCGTTAAATTTTTCACTTATTGGAAGAATAATCGCTTGTTCAGGGATAAGCCACAATGGAAAATTACCACCACAATGCTCAATCAAAACAGCAACAAATCGTTCCATCGAACCAAATGGGGCTCTGTGTATCATAACCGGCTTATGCTTTTCATTATCTGCACCAATGTACGATAAATCAAAACGTTCAGGTAGGTTATAATCAACC
>JABMPH010000220.1 GCA_013203805.1 Bacteroidota bacterium
CTATGCATGAATGGCTTAATAATTTTGCCTATAAAACTGAATTAAGCCTGTGGATATTTGCGATAGCTGGCATATTGGCATTAGGAATTGCATTATTAACCGTGAGTTTCCTGAGCTGGAAGGCAGCTTCGAGGAATCCTGTAGAAGGGTTGCGATATGAATAATTACGCTGCTTTTACACCCCGTTAACGCTAACAGGTTGATAACTATAATTATACATAAATGAAAGCAATTATCTGTACCAAATATGGTGAGCCAGAAGTACTTCAATTAAAGGATGTTGAAAAACCAATTCCTAAGAGGAATGAAATGCTAATTAAAATAGTTGCTACTTCTGTTACAGCAAGTGATTGTATAATCAGAAGCTTAAATTTGTCTCAATTGATGAAAATCCCTGCGAGATTGGCTTTGGGATTCAAGAAGCCAAGAAATCCAATATTGGGTCTTGTTTTATCGGGAACTATTGAAGCTGTTGGTGATAAAGTCACTCTATTCCAAATTGGAGAAAGAATCTTTGCACACACTTATATGCGATTTGGAACTTATGCAGAATATATCTGTCTTCCAGAAACAAGTGTAGTAGAGACTTTGCCTGAAAACTATTCATTTGAAGAAGCCGCAGCAATTCCTTATGGAGGAACATTAGCCCTCTATTTTTTACAAAAAGCCATGATTCAAAAAGGACAAAATGTTCTTATTTATGGAGCATCAGGAGCCATAGGTACATTTGCAATACAAATTGCAAAATATTATGGAGCAGTAGTTGATGGAGTTTGCAGCAAATCGAATTTTGGACTTGTAATGGATCTGGGAGCAGATTCAGTAATAGACTATATGAACAAAGATTTTAAACTTGATGATAAAAAGTATGATTTAATTTTTGATGCTGTAGGAAAGAAAAAAAGTTCAGGACTGAAATACAAAAATGCTTTAAAATCAAAAGCTAAGTTTATATCTGTAGATGATGGTAATCCTGGGACTAAAGCTGTTTGTAAAGAGAATTTATATAAACTGAGAGATTTAATTGAGTCAAAAAAAATTAACCCCGTTATAGATAAAATTTATCCAATTGAACAGATTGTTGAAGCACATAGATATGTTGATAAAGGACATAAAAAAGGGAATGTGATAATTAGGATATGATAAAAATAACAAGACAAGCTATTGCAAAATGAAACTCTTAGTACTAATATGTATGCTTTTATCTGGTGTTTCAGTATTTTCTCAATCTTGGGAAAATCTAACAAATAAAGACTGGGTCTTTTCAATTGATGAGGAGGATGAGTTCTTATGGATTGGAACAAGTGGTGGTTTAGTAAAGCTTAATAAACAAACGAAAGAAACGATAACTTTTGATAGGGCAAATACGCGAATCCCAGATAATAACGTCTTATCCTTGGGTGTCGAAAATAATAATACTTTATGGTTAGGTTCACGATTTAGTGGAATAGGCTCATTCATTAATGAAGAGTGTGTTACATATAATTCAGAGAACTCAAATATACCTCACGACCAGTATAATAGTTGCATCGTTATTGATTCAGAGAATAACAAATATGTAGGTTCTTTAGGCTATGTTTCCATTTTCAAAAATGGGGGATTTGAAATTATTAAAGAAATGGACTTATTAGTTCCATTTGATTGTATCAATGATATTAAAACTGACAATAGCAATAATGTATGGATTGCAAGTTATAATGGTTTGTATAATTACGATGGAAATATTACTGAGAAAATTACAGAAGTATCTGGAGATATCAGTTCTGTTGCATTGGATAATAACGATGGTTTGTGGGTTGGCTCCGATAATGGATTATACTATTTTAACGGTACAAAGTGGGTTTGCTATAATACAGAAAATTCAGGTTTGCCTTCAAATTCGGTTAGAAAGATTTGCTTCGATTCAAGTAATAATTTATGGATTAGCACGTACGCTAATTTGGTTTGCTTTTCATCATCAGGTATATGGACTACTTATAACTGTGAAACTCAAACGATAGACAATTTCTATATTTTTACTCTTATAATTGATACGGATGACAATATCTGGATTGGAACCCGCAATAATGGATTGATGGTATTTGAAAACGGTGTATTTGAAAAAGTAAATTATTCCAAACCTTCAATGTTTCCTTCTAATGCAATAAACTATATTGCTTATGATAATGAGAAAGTGTGGATAAGTATAGGCGATAAAGGATTATATAACTTTGACGGTCAATATTATAATAGTTGGGACACATTAAATTCAAATCTTTCTTATCAAGAGGTTCTATTAATTAGTCCTGATAATGAGGGTAATATATGGCTGACAACTAAAAAAACAACATATACAACCGAAGGGTACACACCTTATTTTAAACTAACCAAATTTGACGGTGCTCAATTTTTTGATATTGAAACTCCAATGTCAGTTGGTCAATGTCGTGTTTTTAAGGTTGATGTTAATGGAGTTTTTTGGTTTGGAACACAAGTAGGCCTTTATAAATGGGACGGAACAAATTGGGAACATTATAACAGAGATAATTCACCATTGTCTTCTAACATTATTAATGAAATAGATTTTGATAGCAAAGGGAATATTTGGATTGGACAAAATGGGATGTGGGACGATGAAGGACATTTAATTGGTGGTGGATTAATAAAATATGATGGAAATAATAATTGGCAGGAATATAATATTTGGAACTCTTCTTTACCCTATAATACTATAAAAGCTCTAAAAGTAGATAAAAGCGATATTGTTTGGCTCGGCACAGTAAATGATGGAGCTTATGATGGAGGTGGGCTTACAAGATTTGATGGGGAAAACTGGCAATCATTTACCAAAGATAATTCTGAATGTTCAGATAATCAGGTTTTAGATATTGATGAAGATGCTGAAGGTGTAATTTGGAGTGGAACAATGTTTGGTGGTCTGGTTGGATATGACAAGTCAGATAAATGGACAATATTTATGCAATCGAATTCAGGAGATGGATTTTATAATGTGCCTGTTGGTAAAACAATGTCTTTCAGAATCGGCAATTCGGATAAGATGAAAA